>JAUXMQ010000137.1 GCA_030623125.1 Acidimicrobiia bacterium | reverse complement strand
TAGGCCCCCAGCAAGAGCAATGGCCAGTAGAGAATCGGCATCGAGATGTCGGGCATTACTGCCAGAAGTTAGTTAGTCGCCGGCGTTGTTGGAAGCCACGACCTGCTCGCGCTCCGGGGACATCGGGAGTTCGAGCCTGAAAACTGTCTCATCGAGGTCTCGACGATAGGTGAGAGATCCACCCATCAGCTCGGTGAGTTGCCGTGCAACCGAGAGACCCAAGCCAACCGATCCCCTGACTCCGGAGTGGGCGGTTCCGTAAGGCTCGAAGATATGAACGGCCTCATCTGAAGTAACACCAGGGCCATCATCCCTGATCTCGAGCCAGACGTAGTCGAAGAAGGACCCCGAAACGACACGTCGGTTTGACCCGCCATAGCGCTCGGCATTCGTCAGCAGGTTGCGAAGGACCTGCCGGACCCGACTCGGATCGGCAATGACACTTGGGGTCGAAACAGGGAGCTCTCCAATTTCGATACTCAATCCTTCAATGGCTGCCTCCAACTCGGACTGAAGATCGACCACGGTCGCTTCGACTGCCACCCTCCCCATCTCGGCCCGGGCCGCCACCAGCAGATCATCGACGATATTGGACATCTCGACGGCCTGATCGGCCACCAGGCTCATGAGTTCTGAGCGTTCCTCATCGCTGAGCGAGTTCATCGAGCTCATCTCAGATGTGAGGCCGATCACCGCGGTCAGTGGTGTGCGGAGCTCGTGGCTGACCCCGGCAATGAACTCATCCTTGGCCTTGACCAGGTCTGCCATCGCCTCCTGTCGGGCCTTGATGTGGGTGATGTCAGCAAGACCAATGAGAATCGATGCCGCCGTTGAGCCTGGTGACGTGTTCACACAGCGGGTCTGCAACCAGATCGAACGCCCCTTCATCGTCAAAGCGGGAATGTCCTCCTCGAAGGATGATCGTCCTTCATAAAGGGCCACCAGCGCGCCTACGAACCCGTGCAAGGTTTCATCGGTGACTTTGTTGCCGTCCCGGTGCCCGAGAAGGTCCTCGGGCCCGTCGGCTTCGAGAAGCTCGATGGCCGCCTGGTTGACACGAACGATCCTCGCCTGGGACACCGCCCGCTGGACCACCGCCGGGTAGGCCATGAGGAATGCCCTGATGCGATCGGGGCGTCCGGTGTACTCCGACCTGACATAGGCAAGCGCTTTGGTCCAGTCTTCTTCCATTACGGCGGTCGGTGAGTTTTCGAACAACGTCTGAAAACGCACGTTCAAGGCGGTGGCCGCGTTGCGAATGATGAAGAAGATCGCTGATGTCATGACGAACGCGAGTGCCATTACGACACCCAGCTGAACTGAGGTGGCCAGAGAGAGCGTCCAGAACAGTGGGGCGACTGCCAGGAAAAGAGCGACTGCGGTGACCGTAATGATTCGATGACGCTCTATCAACAGCATCCCTATCGCGCAGATGACCACCAGGGCCAGCGCCGCGGGAAGAAGGGTGTCCTCACTCCCCACCACGGTGTACATGACCATGGTGACGATCGCCGAGGCAAACAGGGCCATACCCCCGTTCTCACGCCTGAGAACGATCAGCAGAGTCATGAAGCCTGCGGCGATGATCGGCCCGACCGCCTCGACGAACAGACCATCATTGACGCCGAGAAATCCGGCTACCAGAAAGATGGCCGCGGCGGTCCACGACGCGGCAGCTCCGACCTGTACTACGCGACGATGAATGCGACGCATATCGGTGTTGGCTGCCAAGAGAGTCTCGCCCAGTCCTATCGACATACATCATTGATCGGACTCAATCGCGCTTGTCCATACCGGTCGATAGGCCCATATGCAATCCATGGGTCACCCGACCTACGTGCTCTCCCGGCATTTCCACCGGGGCAAGCATGTATCGTCCCAGTGTTCGCAATTTGGCACCAAAGAGGATCAACGATGGCCCTGAAGATCACATACGCCACCATGTCGGCCGACAACGAAGAGCTCAACGCCTCCTTCGAGAAGGCCGTTGTCGACGTACAGTCGCGCCTCGGTCAGTCACACGGCGTGATCGTCAACGGAGAGCATCGACGCGACAGGGATCTTTATGAGGAAGTGTCGCCCATCGACCGCGACATCCTCGTCGGACGGTATGCCCAAGCGACGAACGACGACGTGGACGACGCAATCTCTGCTGCGAGCGTCTTCGCCCCAGAGTGGGAGGCTTGGGGATGGGAGGCACGCCGCGACCTCATGCTCACGGCTGCCGACATCATGGAGGAGCAGATCTTCGAGATCTCCGCCTTGATGTCATACGAAATCGGGAAGAGCCGCCTCGAATCTCTAGGCGATATGGCGGAGACGGTGGAGTTCTTCAGGTACTACGCCCGCCAGATCACCGACCACGACGGGTTCGTCACTCCTCTCAACTCGCTTGGCGCCACTGAGACCAACACCTCGGTCCTCAGGCCATACGGGGTCTGGGCGGTGATTTCTCCTTTCAACTTCCCGATGGCTCTTGCGGCCGGGCCCAGCATCGGCGCCCTGCTGACCGGCAACACGGTCATTGTCAAGCCATCGAACACCGGCGCCCTGATGGCTCTCGAGTTCTACAGGGTGATGGATGAGGCCGGACTCCCCGACGGAGCCCTCCACATTCTGACGGGGGCGGGTGTCGTGATCGGGGAGCACATGACCCACCACGACGATGTCGACGGGATCACGTTCACCGGGTCTTACCCGGTGGGAATGCACTTGCTGCAGACTGCCAGCGAGAAGCGTCCCAAGCCGGTTTCCTGTGAAATGGGCGGCAAGAACCCGGTGATCGTCACCAGATCTGCAGATCTCGACCTCGCCACACAGGGGATAGTGCGAGGCGCTTTCGGATTGAGCGGCCAGAAGTGCAGTGCCACCTCCCGGGTTTACGTAGAGCACTCCGTCCACGACGAGTTGGTCGACAAACTGGTAGACGCCACCGCCCGCATCCAGGTGGGTAGCCCGTTTGATCGGTCATCCTTCATGGGCCCGCTGATCGAAAGAGGCGTCGTCACAAGGTTCGAGAAAGCGGTCGACGAAGTGCGAAGCGGTGGTGGAACGATCCTCGTCGGAGGCAACGTCCTGACTGATGGTGATCTGACGAGAGGTCACTTCGTCGAGCCCACCGTCGTCACCGCACCCCTCGACTCCTGGATCTGGAGCGAGGAGTTGTTCATTCCCCTGGTGGCGGTGACCGGAGTATCAGGTCTGGAGGAAGGGATTGCCCTCTCCAATGACACCGAGTTCGGGCTCACGGCAGGCCTTTTTTCGACAGACGAGAGGGAAATCGACAAATGGTTCGGCGAAATAGAGGCGGGCGTCGCATACGTGAACCGGGCCGCCGGGGCTACGACCGGCGCCTGGCCGGACATTCAGTCATTCGGCGGATGGAAGGGCTCGGGAACGTCTGGAGCCGGCGGGGGAGGCCCGTGGTATCTACGTCAGTACATGAGGGAGCAGTCACGCACCCTGATCCGCTGATCAGTCTGCCTCGAGACGTATGACCAGACCATCAGGATCCACGATCTCGAGTCCAAGTGAGGTAGCGGCCGCGGACACTCCGGTGTTCGTGAGGTGGTCTTTCCAGCTCTCCACGTCCTCGACCTGGAAAACGAGGGCATCAGGACGAGCAGTTCCACCCTCGACCAATTCGATCTGCTGACCAGGAGCCGCCTGAACCACGGCTGCAACAACGCCTTGAGATGGTGACCCAACCTGATCAAACCCGAGGACCTCCCCGTAGAACTCGAGGGCATTCGAAAGCGATTCGACACCCACCGAGGTGCGTGTTGAGCTGATTCCCCCAGGTGCCCGCAGCGGACCGCCTCCGGCGAGAACTTCTTTCGCCTCCTCAACCGTGAACCGGCCGGCCGTCACCTCACGACCCACGATTAGCCCTCCCAACCGGCGACCGTTGGCCTCCAATTGGAGAAGGCTCCGGAGGTCTTCGAGATCCCTCACACCACCGGAGGCAATGACCGGCTCTTCCACGATGGCCAACGCCTCGGCCAGGATTGCCAGGTTGGGTGCCTCGCTGAGAGCGTCTCTTCCCGCCTCGGCAACGAGAAAGGCGACAGCACCGGCGGAGGACATCTCGATGAGAACCTCTTCGAGGAAGCGACCGCTGTTCTGAGTCCAGCCCTGGGTGGCGATCTCCTCGTTGGGTCGGACATCGAGCGAGACGACGATCTTGTCCGGGTACTCCCGACAGAGGTCCCAGACCATGATCTGATTTTCGATTGCGGCAGTGCCCATGACGATTCGCCAGGCGCCGGCCTCGATCAGCTTCTGCGCCTCACCCTCGGAGCGAATGCCACCGGCCACCTGGACCGGGATCCTCAGCTCTTCGACCAGCCGCCCGATCAGGTCCCTGTTTCGATAGTCGCCATAAGCCGCTGCATCGAGGTCGACTACGGGGAGATAGTCGACCCCCTGCTTGGCCCAACCCTTGGCACGCCCGATGGGGTCGTTGTCCAATGCGATGGCCTCATCAAGACCACCGTGCGGGAGCCGGACCGAGAGACCGCCCAGAATGTTGATGCGGGC
>JAUXMQ010000169.1 GCA_030623125.1 Acidimicrobiia bacterium | reverse complement strand
CACGGCGGTGTCCTTGCCGATTACCGAATCGCGGATTCTCTTGACGAGGTCCACCCTGAGGGCCGCCTTCCTAAGGTCACATGCCGTACATGTACAGCACAACCTTAGATTCGCATGTCTGACCACACCACCGTCATCGTCGATGGCGAGGAGGTGCGCAACAGCAGTCCGGGGAGGGTTGTGTTCGGGGTGCAGGGCTGGACGAAGCTCGATGTCGTCGAGCACTTCGTTCGTGTGGCCGAGGGTGCCGTCCGTGGAGTCAGAGGTCGGCCGACGATGCTCAAGCGGTATATGGAGGACGTGACTGTCGATCCGATCTATCACAAGCGTGCGTCGAAGAACACCCCCTTCGAGACTGTCGATATCAGGTTTCCCTCGCAGCGACCCGGACGGATGAACGTGCCCCGCACCGAGG
Source organism: Acidimicrobiia bacterium (assembly GCA_030623125.1). Classification (GTDB taxonomy): domain Bacteria; phylum Actinomycetota; class Acidimicrobiia; order Spongiisociales; family ZC4RG35; genus SZUA-217. The sequence goes on along the minus strand of JAUXMQ010000169.1, from coordinate 3,514 downwards.
CCGACGTGGTGCGTCTGGCCCAACTTGGCTGTCTCGATTTCCACCCGTGGCCTGTCAGGGCCGAGGACATCGACCATCCCGACGAGCTTCGACTCGACTTCGATCCCACACCGGGGATCACCTTCGACCAGGTCAAGCAGGCTGCCGCCGGCGCAAAGGAGCTTCTCGACGAGGTGGGATTGGTCGGCTGGCCGAAGACATCGGGGAGTCGTGGGATGCACGTGTACATGCGTATCGAGCCGATCTGGGACTTCTTCCAAACGCGGAGAGCGGTGCTTGCTTTTGCCCGCGAGTTGGAGCGGCGTATGGAAGGCCTGGTCACCACGAAATGGTGGAAGGAGGAGCGAGAGGGTGTGTTTGTGGACTACAACCAAAACGCCCGCGACAAGACGATGTCCTCGGCGTATGGGGTGCGGCCCACCGGTTTTGTCTCGACTCCGATCACCTGGGACGAGTTGGACGATGTCGCCATCGAGGACTTCCCGCTCGGTGGTTTTGCGGATCGCTGGGATTCGGTCGGTGACCTCACCGCCGGGATTGACGATTCACATGGACAGATCGACACTCTGATGGAGTGGGTGGTTCGTGATGAAGAGAACGGCATCGGCGACGCCCCATGGCCTCCCCATTACCCCAAGATGCCAGGCGAGCCACCTCGGGTCCAGCCTTCGAAGCAGCGACGACCGGACGACGAGTACTAGGGGTCGTTTCCTGTCGCGAGCTGCCAAATGGTCTCCGTAAGCTGAGCGCATGGACCTCGATCGCACAGCTCTCCAGAAGGACATCAATGCCCTCTACGAGCGCGAGCACGACGAGCTTGGTGACTCCGGGACCTATCGAATGCTCGATGAAGGCCGTCGTTGGAACCTGAGTGGAACGCTGGCCAATGGTGGTGTCGTTGGCTTCGCCCATGTGAATGTCGCAGACTGCGGAGTGCATGTGGCTGCGGCCGTCAACGCATGCCTCGACACCGATGCCGATACGGTGCTCGCCATCAGTGTGCTGCACGCGTTTACCGAAGAGATGGAGTTCGCACGCAGGGACGTCGCCGATGGAATCTCCCCTTCCGACCATGCCATCTGGGGTATCCAGGGTCCGGGTCTGGAGTTTCGTGACGAGTGGCGAGGTGACCACGCCATGCGAAGTCTGCGTCACTTCTGGGCAGCTGAGACCAAACGTCGTGGCATCACCGACCGCAGGCTCATCGAGCGTTATCCCTACCTTGCCGGCGGCAAGCCTGGCGACCTTCCCAACATCGACGAGGTGGTTCGGATCGCCAAGAACGCGGTGATCTTGACCACCGGGGATCAGTTTCACCACGGCATCGGATACGGCACAGCCTCGGCTGACGCTCTCCAAGCCGAGCCGCACGGTTTGCATGCCGCTCGCAGCAGCATGGAGAACGGGATGCGGCTGGTTGAGGCCGGCGACTATTGGGGATACAACCAGCATTGCGTCACTTCCAAGAGCGACGACCGCGACGTCGCTCAACTGTTTCGCTATCTGAGAGGGCCGTTGCAGGGGACTCTGCTCGATATCGGTTACTCGGATTCGACCGAGCTCTATGGCCCTCCGTCCCCAACCTGGGCCGCCGGTGGCTTCATGAAGTTCGACAAACTCGACTGAAGGTTGGTGATCATGAGGCCATTTCGATTCGGACTGAGCATTGGAGGCAGTTCTGGCAGAGACGATTTTGTTGCCACCGTGCACAAGGCAGAGGCCAGTGGGTTTGAGGTGATCTCGTCGGCCGATCACATCGGGCGCCGCCTCGCCGTTCTACCCATGCTCACCGCCGCCGCCGAGATCTCGAGCCTGCGCATCTCTCCGATGGTCATGGCGAACGATTACAGGCATCCGGTGGTGCTCGCCAAGGACACTGCGACCATCGACGTGCTTTCTGGCGGCAGGTTCGAGTTGGGGATCGGCACCGGCTGGATCGAGGAGCAGTACAACGCCGCCGGGATTGGATACGACCCACCCCGAGTGAGGGTGGACCGTTTCGAAGAGGCGATTGCTGTCATCAAAGGATGCTGGAGCGACGAGCCGTTCAGCTTCGTTGGTGAGCACTACCAGCTAGATCGGGTGACATGTCCGCGTCCGATTCAGCGGCCGCACCCACCCCTGCTGATCGCCGGTGCGGGCCGTCGAATGCTTCGTCTCGCCGGACGGGAGGGGGACATAGTGGGCATAGCCCCTTTGACCAGCGGGATGGCCGGGTTTGCCGAGTTCGGGGTTGCGATTGCTACGTCGGGTGACCGAATCGACGCACAACTCGAGTGGATTTCCGAAACTGCCGGAGCGCGTTTCGATGAGATCGAAGTGAGTGTGATGGCACACCACGTGGAGGTGACTCCTGACATCGATGAAGCTGTGGCCAAGCTGGCCGCGGAAACGAGTACCAGGCACGAGCAGGTCCGCGACTCGCCACATACCCTCATTGGGCCGGTCGAAAGTCTCGTCGAAACTCTCCAGGGCAACAGGGAACGCTACGGCATCTCCTATGTCGTCTTCCTCGGAGATGACCTCGAAGCGATCAGACCGGTCGTCGAACAACTTGCTGGCTCATGACGTGTCGACGATGGCTCCATGCCATGGCGGCGGATTCGTGAGATTCGATGGGTTGGAGAGAGCCGAGATGGAGGAGTGATCATCAACTCTGCGGTGATGGGCTTGTCAGCCGGTCATGTCGTCGAGCCCAACGAGTCGTTCGATATGGAGACGCATCACCAGCTCGCCTTCCACTCCATTGCGGAGACCAAACTCCTCGGCTTTGTCCTCACCCATGTAGCGGCCGCCGATGATGGTGGCGATCCGGCGTAGCTCCTCGAGATCATCGGATATCTCGACCTTTCCCTCGGCAAGGACATACCCATAGGGAGGTTCTTCGTGGTCGACCACCAGAGCTGCTCTCGGGTCGGCAGCAAGATGGCGCGCCTTCAGGCTCGTGTGCCAGGTGTTGAAGACAAGATCCTCTCCTTCGACCATGAACCACACAGGGACGACATGAGGCCGTCCATCAGGCCTCACAGTGGCCAGCTTTCCGGTGCGAGTGCCTCCGGCAAGAAAGGCCAGGCTCTCTGATCTGCTCATCTGTCGCATCTCAGAGGGCGTCGCGTTTGCGGAGTGCCCAGGTGAGTACCGCAAGACCGACCAAGACCGTAACTGCGACCTTGGCAACACCTCCACCGACGCCGGCAACGACCGGGCCAAGAGCCTCAGCGGCTTCATCACCGAATACAGAAGCCATGACTGCATAGATCGACAGGGCAATTCTCCAAATCGAGAACTGGGCAAGCCCCGGCACGGCGGAGGCGAGGATCGTCTCGATGACGATTATGTAGCCGAGGCCGACGAGCAGCGACCTGGGCACGAGATACCCAAGAGGCACGAACACAGCCGCGTAGCCGATGCCGGCGGCAACAAAAAGCGCAAGTCCGGGCAAGGCGATCGAGATGTCGGCTCCTAGTGCCACGGTGGCCAGGGCGGTCGTCAGCCAACCGCCAAAGGCGACGGT
>JAUXMQ010000092.1 GCA_030623125.1 Acidimicrobiia bacterium | reverse complement strand
CGCTTTGGACCCAGCACGACAAGTGCCAGGACCGCAATGATGATGATCTCGCCGCCCTGAAGCATGGAGGCGGATGCTAAGTGCTCTCCAACGTAAGTGCGGTCGCATGTTTCGGCGAGACAGGGGCGTCGCCTCGCCAGGACGCAGTACGAAGGCGCACCCGATGCGGTGCGTCGAGGATGAGGACGCTGCGAGCGGGGTCATCTGTCCGTTGAAATGTGAGCGTTCTTGCGTTTGGGGGCACTATGCCTCGCCGCCAGATAATGGAGAAGGCGGCGACTCCCCCGAGCCGCCACCCTCAAGTCGAGGAGCACCCTGCCCTTGGCACCCGTCGACATCTCTTGGAGGTGAGCCAGGTCAGCCGGCCAGCAGACGGAGCGGATCCGGCTCCGTTTCGAGGGCGGCAGCGAAAGCTTCGATCTCCCGTTCGGTGATCGGATCAGTGTTGATGACCTCGAACTGCACCCCGGTGGCGAGGAGCACGCTGACGACGCGGGAGTTGGCCGGCCGACGCTGCATAGATGTGCACGTCGGGCATCTGAAACGGTAATCACCTTCCCTGCCACCGGGATGTAGCTCCAACGCCACATCGTCTGGTGTCAGGTGTATGTCGCCGCATCTGCTGCACGTCGTCTTGATGGTCGTCATCTCTGGTCTCCGGTCACCCATTCGTGTCTTTTTGATCGGCACTCATTGGGTGAGACTGAAGACCCGTGTCGTAGGTCTAACGACCCCTATCGGTAGATGGCGAGGAGACGGCCTCCCAAATCCTCCACACGTTCGGCGACGTCGACACCTTTCACCAGCTTGGCGTCCTGCCCGAGACGGAGGAGCAAGCGGGCGGGCACTTCGGCGTCCGGCGCCGAGAATCTGATCCTTGTGGAGCGACCGCTCTGACGGAGAACCTCGACCGGGTAGTACTCGAGGACCCAAAGTGCCTTCGCGTAGAGGTCGATAATGCACACCACATCGTCCTCAGAAGCCGTGTAGCCGACCCCCGGCTCGGGGACACGCTTCGGACGCTCAAATATCTCGTCGGTCACCTCGAGGTCTCGAATACGGTCGACACGGAAGGTGCGCTCGTCGTCGACAAGACGGCAATGTCCCATGACGTACCAGCGGCCCAGGGTGGTGAAGACGGTCCAGGGCTCGATGTCACGGTTGGTGGTTTCTTCCTTGCCGACGGATCGATATGTGATTTTGACCACCCGTCTGTCGGTCGCGGCACTACGGAAGATGCCGACGTTGTCAGACTCATCCACCACGTCCACCACAAGAGCCGAAGAGGCTTCGGGCATGACCGCCTTGGTCAGTTTTCGCACAGCCGATTCCAGAGCGGGTGTCGCCTCCCCCATTCCGATAACCGTCATCCCCGCGGCCAACAACCCGAGGGCCTCGGTCGATGTCAACCGCGGTGCGCGCGTGAAATAGTCGGCCGCGTCGATGATCACTTCGTCCTCGTCGATATAGGCCTCCATGAGATCTCCCGGTCCATATCCGGGGAGCCCACACACGAAGACGGTGTTGAGGTCACGGGTGAGTTGTTCTTCTGAGTAGCCGAAGCGGCCGAGGATCTCACTGACATCAGCCGACTTCTTCTCCAGCACATAGGGAATCAGAGCCAGAATGCGCGACAGACGGGAAACGGTACGCAATGAGGTCATGGGAGCTTCTCCAACGCAGCCTCAACGCGAGTGCGGATCTCGTCTCGAATCTCAGGTGGATCCAGCACCTCGGCCGCATCACCAAAACTGAGCACCCATCCGACGAGGGCATCGCGGTTGGCGACCGGCACTGTGGCCACCAGCTCGGCTTCGGGTCTTTCGAGTCCGAGGGTTCGGGCCGCCCACCACGCAACCTCGGAGTCGAAGCGAATCGTTGCCTCGACCTCGGGGTCAGAGCCGGCCTCCCAGGGTTGTCCGTCCATGAGCGACCTGACGTCAAAGCCCTTCGGCTTTGCAAACGTCCCGGTCTTCTCGGAGACGGTGAGCTTGCCGATCCTGTCCACCCGATAGACCCTTTCGCCCTCAGCTCCGGCCCCGACCAGATACCAATGACCGCGTCGATGGGCGATGCCATACGGATGGAGTTGGCGTTCGCTGGCCCGATAATCGAATTTGACGGCCCGGCGTTCTGTGATGGCTCCAAACAGAGACCCGAGAACCTCCGCTTCGGCGCCAAGGTCGGCGCCAAGTGGCTCGAGTCCCACGCTTCGCTCAATCCCACCAAGTTTGAGGAGAGCATCCAGACCGGCGTATGAGCCTCCCAACCGCACCATTCTTGCCGCCACCGACAACGCCACCCTCTCCTCTTCGCTGAGCCCAGGATCCGGGACGGCGTACTCATCGGGGTCAACCGTGTAGCCGTAGTCGACCTCCCATGCATCCAGAGCCTGACGATTGAGAGGAACACCCAGTTTTCTCAGGACGTCTTTGTCTCTCTCGAACATTCGGTGGAACGCCTCGTCGGTCTGGCCGTCGTAACCGAGCACCGTGCGTCGGACGTCATCGGCGGTCACCGGATTCGGCGACTCCAGCAAGTAGATCAGAAGATTGAGAACACGCTCGACAACGTTCTGCATTACCGGGTACCCGGAGTTTTCTCGCTCAAAGGCTTTCGATGAGCTTGTCCACCCGCTCGTCTTCGGACTTGAACGGATCCTTGCACATGACGGTGCGTTGAGCCTGATCGTTGAGCTTGAGATGAACCCAGTCGACGGTGAAGTCTCTCTTGTGCGCCTTTGCCGCCTTGATGAAAGCTCCCCGAAGCTTCGCCCGAGTGGTCTGGGGGGCCTTGACCACGGCGTCGGCCACTCTCTCATCGGTAACGACTCGATCGGTGAGACCCTTGTTCTCGAGCAGGTAGTAGAGACCGCGACTCCTGTCGACATCGTGATAGGCGAGATCCATCATCGATATGCGCGGATCCGACATGGAAAGCCCTCGGACGTCTGAATATCTCTCCAAAAGCCGGTATTTCATCACCCAGTCGACCTCCCGGTGGAGGGTCATCGGGTCCTTCTCCAGTCCTGTCAGGACATGCTCCCAGCGATCGATGGCACGCTGGACCTCGGGCGGAAACCCGGGACTGCGGGAGAATCGCATTACCCGGTCGAGGTACTCCCACTGGATGTCAAGCGCGCTCAGCTCTCGTCCGTTGGCGAGTTTGATCTTTCGCAAGCATGTGATGTCGTGAGATACCTCACGTATGGCGCGGATCGGATTTTCCAGGGTCAGGTCGCGGAAGATCACGTCACGCTCGATCATCTGGAGCAACGCGACCATCGTGCCGATCTTGACGAACGTCGCATACTCGCTCATGTTGGAGTCACCGGCTATCACGTGAAGACGCCGGTACTTTTCTGCGTCGGCGTGCGGCTCATCACGGGTGTTGATGATGGGTCTGGATCGGGTCGTCGCAGATGACACACCCTCCCAGATGTGATCGGCGCGCTGGGCAATGGAAAACGCGGTGCCCCGGGGCGTCTGGGTCAGCTTCCCGGCACCCAGGAAGATCTGACGTGTGACCAGGAAGGGGATGAGAACGTCGACCGTGCGATGGAAGTCCTTGTGTCTGCTGACCAGATAATTCTCATGACACCCGTATGAGTTGCCCGCACTGTCGGTGTTGTTCTTGAAGACATAAATCTCACCCCTGATGCCCTCCTCTTCGAGGCGCTCTTCGGCTCCGGTGACGAGGCCCTCGAGGATTCGCTCGCCTGCCTTGTCGTGGGCAACGACGTCCTCGATGCTGTCGCACTCGGGGGTGGCATATTCGGGGTGGGATCCGACATCCAGGTAGAGCCTCGCCCCGTTCTCCAGAAACACGTTGGAAGAGCGTCCCCATGACACGACCCGCCGAAAGAGATATCGGGCGACTTCGTCAGGACTGAGCCGACGCTGACCACGCAGGGTGCAGGTGACTCCATACTCGTTCTCTATCCCGAAGATCCTGCGTTCCACGAGGCCAGGCTAAACCGGATTCGTGCCCTCGGGTGGAAGAGCCGGAGGCCCGGTGATCACTTCCCGATGAACTGATCCGCGTCGAGACGACGGAAAGCTCGTCTTCCGTTGGTGTCCTCGAGGACTGCCGCTTCCCAGCCCTCGGACTCTCTGTCCTCGGCGCGTCGAAAGGCCTCAACACCGGCTGCAAAAGCCTCTTCGAGGCTGATGCCCTCGTGCCACAGCTCTTCGAGGGCCTCTGTGAGCTGCTCGGCCTTTCCGCCGATGGCCACGAAGTTGCGCTCGTCATAGAGCGTCCCGTCGTAGCTGATCCTGAAAAGACGATGCTCGCCGTTGTCCTCGGAGATCTCCGCGATCAGCACCTCGACCTCGAAGGGCTTCGGGTCACGAGTGAAGATCATGCCGAGGGTTTGTGCGAACGCCGTCGCCAGACCCATCGCGGTCACATCATCTCTGGAGTAGAGATAACCCATCAAATCGGCCTGGCGGATGCCCGCTTTGCGCAGGGTCTCAAACTCGTTGTACTTCCCGACGCCGGCGAAGGCGATCCGGTCGTATACCTCAGAGATCTTGTGCAGGGCCGTCGAAGGATTTTCTCCGAGGAGCAGAACACCCCCGCTGTAGTCGACAGCGACGATGGACCTGCCTCGGGCGATGCCCTTGCGAGCGAACTCCGCCTTGTCTCGGACGAGTTGCTCGGGCGCGACGTAGAAGGGAACTGTCATCGGATCGTTTCCATGGCCGACTCAGAAATCGGAGCGATCACATCGTCTGAAAGCTCCTCGACACCGTCTGAATCGATCCGCACGACATTCGGGAAGATTCCCCGTCTGAGATCAGGGCCTCCGGTGGCCGTGTCCTCCTGTGATGCCGAGACCAGCGCCTGGACGGCGAGTGCGGCCGCATCGTCACCGGTCATTTCGTCTTCGTAGGTGGTTCGGAGATACGAGCGGGCCAGACGTGACCCGGAGCCGGTGCTCCCGAAATCGATCTCCTCGTAACGGCCTCCCACAATGTCGAAGCTGTACACCCGACCAAACTCGAGACGCTCGTCATACCCAGCGAATAATGGCACGACGACAAGACCCTGGAACGCCATGGGAAGCTGGCCACGTACCAAACGGGCGAGAAAGGAGGCCTTGCCTTCGAGGGAGAGCCTGATTCCCTCGATCTTCTCGTAGTGCTCCAACTCGACCTGAAAAAGCTTGACCATGTCGATGGCCAGACCGGCGGTGCCGGCAATTGCCACAGCCGAATAGTGGTCGGCCTGAAACACCTTCTGGATGCGACGATGTGCGACGAGATTGCCCTCTGTGGCCCGACGATCGCCCGCCATCACCACCCCGTTGTGGTAGCGGAGGGCAAGCACGGTGGTGCCCTCCGGCGCAGACGGGACATTGGCGCCTTCGGGAACAGAAAAGGTCGGGGAAGCTCCCACAAGGTCCAGAAGATCACTGAAGCTGGCTCCGGGTACCGGGACATCGAGGGGCAACGGCCCCATCGGTCGCTCGATCACTGGCCACCCTTTTGGACGTAGTTCTTGACGAATTCCTCTGCGTTCTCCTCCAGAACCTCGTCAATCTCATCCAAGAGATCATCGAGAGCCTCCATGTCGGTGTCGGTTTCCACCGTCGTTTCGGCTGTCTCCTCGGCTTGGTCCTTGTCCTTATCTCTCGATGTGGATCGTTCTCGGTCTGACATCTATCTCATCCTTCTAAACGTCGGAGCAGGTCTGCTGCGTCCTCAGCCTCGTCCAGAACGGCGCCGACTCGCTCGGCGTCACCTCTCAATGGTTCCATCATAGGAACGCGT
>JAUXMQ010000263.1 GCA_030623125.1 Acidimicrobiia bacterium | reverse complement strand
GGTATTCCATAAGCCTCACAGAAGGCGGCTGTGTCGGCGAGTTCGGGGTCACAGGCCATCTCTTCGTATTCGATCGAGGCCGACTCGAGATCAGCAATTACGCGTAGGTCTGCTGGCATAGCCTTCCACCATACGGGTCGGAACGGCGAGCGGGTTCGCTCAGAGATGCATCGCTACAGTGGTAGCACGCAACCCCGCCACCGAGAGCCCACCATTTTGGACCGACTGATCGAGTGCGTCCCCAACTTCAGCGAGGGGAACGATCTGAGTGTTATTCGTCAGATCACCGACGAAATCGAAGCCGTGGATGGGGTGGAGCTCCTGGATGTCGACCCCGGCAAGGCCACCAATCGCACGGTGGTCACCTTCGTCGGCACTCCTGAGGAAGTCGTCGAGGCCGCGGTACGCGGTGTTCGCAAAGCCTCAGAACTGATCGACATGACCAAGCACTCCGGGGAACATCCCCGTTTTGGCGCCATCGATGTCTGCCCGCTCGTGCCCATTGCCAGCGTCACCATGGAAGAGACAGCTGAGTATGCTCGAGAGCTAGCGAGAAGACTGGGCGAGGAGGTGGGGCTCACCGTCTACTGCTATGAGAATGCTGCCACTAACCAAGAGCGCCGAAACCTCGCCGATGTGAGAACCGGCGAGTACGAAGGCCTCGCAGAGAAACTCGCCGACCCGCACTGGGCACCGGACTTTGGACCCGCAGAGTTCAACCCGCGCTCTGGGGCGACCGCGGTCGGAGCGCGCGACTTCCTGGTTGCCTACAACGTCAATCTCAACACCACGTCAACCCGTCGAGCCAACGCGATCGCGTTTGATGTTCGCGAGAAGGGACGGATGAGACGTAAGGGTCATCCGCTCACCGGCGAGGTAATACGCGACGCCGATGGTAAGCCGGAGTGGGTGCCGGGCTCTCTGAAAAGCGTGAAGGCCATCGGCTGGTACATAGACGAGTATGGCATCGCTCAGATCTCGATGAACCTGACGAACATCTCGGTGACACCGATCCACGTTGCCTTCGACGAGTGCAGCGAACGGGCCCGAGACAGGGGAGTGCGGGTGACAGGATCTGAGCTCGTGGGCCTCGTTCCGCTACAAGCGATGCTCGACGCTGGACGATACTTCCTGCGCAAGCAGCAGCGCTCAACCGGAGTGTCCGATTCCGAGCTGATCAAGATCGCGGTCAAGTCGATGGGGCTCGACGAGCTCGGTGAGTTCGATCCGAAGAAGAAGATAATCGAATACGTCCTTGCCGCAAAAGGCACCACCAAACTCGTGGATAAATCGCTGGAGGCATTTGTCGAAGAGACAGCCTCGGAGTCACCTGCGCCGGGTGGCGGCTCGGTTGCGGCAGCTCTTGGGGCTCTGGGCGCCGCTCTGGGCACCATGGTCGCCAACCTCTCCTCCCACCGTCGGGGCTGGGATGACCGTTGGGAAGAGTTCTCTGACTGGGCAGAGAAGGGAAAGGTCTGTCAGGAGGAGCTCCTGGGTCTTGTGGATGCTGACACCCAGGCTTTCAGTTCGATCCTCGACGCTCTTCGGCTCCCTCAAGGCAACGAGAAGGAACGGGAAGCGCGAATGGCCGCAGTAGAGACAGCAACCAGCCACGCCATCGATGTGCCAATGAAGGTGATGGAAGTCTCACTCGAAGCGATGGAAACGATTAGGGCCATGGCAGACATCGGACAGGAGACCTCGGCTTCCGATGCTGGGGTGGGAGCACTCTGCGCACGAGCGGCGATAAGAGGCGCCTATCTCAACGTGCGGATCAACGCCAAGGATCTGAGCGATCAATCAGCCGCGACCAACTATCTCGATCGAGGTGCCGAGATGGAGAAGCAAGCGACCGTGATGGAGCGCGAGATCCTCTCACTGGTCGACGGGAACATCTGAACGGAGTCATGAGCCGCTACGAAGACAAGACCTACGGCGCCAGTTGGGCGCCTTACTACGACGAGATCTACGAGTTGATCGAGGACGCGACATTGGACTTTCTGATCAGCCTGGCCGGAACGCCGCCCAGAGTGCTCGAACTCGCTGTCGGTACGGGGCGAATAGCCATTCCGTTGTCTCAGAGAGGGGTGAAGGTCACCGGAATCGATGTCTCCGACGAGATGATCACCCGGATGAGGGCAAAACCCGGGGGAGAGGCGATCGAGGTAGCAATAGGGGACATGGCCGATGTCGACGTGGAAGGCGTCTTTCCGGTGGTCTTGCTCGCCTTCAACACGATCTTCGCCTTGTTGACTCAAGAACGACAGGTCGAGTGTTTCCAGAATGTGGCTGATCACCTAGAGCCGGGAGGACGATTCGTACTCGACTGCTTCGTGCCGGACATGAAGCGGTTCGATGACCACAACACCCGAATGGGGGTCTCCAGCATCTCCTCAAATGAGGAACACGCAATCGAGATGTCAGTTCACAGTCCTTTGAAACAGAGAATCACATCCCACATGGTTCGACGACAGGCCGACGGTCAGTCGCTTGTTTTGCCCGTGGAGATTCGTTACGCCTGGCCTTCAGAGCTCGATCTCATGGCACGTTTGGCCG
>JAUXMQ010000216.1 GCA_030623125.1 Acidimicrobiia bacterium | reverse complement strand
GCCAAGGTGCTGTTGAGGTGGGCGGACTAGCACTACAGAACCGGAAAGACGACGAATTCGTCGATGTCCAAGGCCCCAAGGATTCTTCCCACAGTCTTGGGAACCTTGTCGAGTCCCTCGTCCTCCGCAATGCTTTGGGGGGGACCCACCCGAACCTTTTTGCCACCCATCACCAAGATCGAGGCCTCCGCCTCTCTGGCGTTCTTCAACCAATCGACATCCGACCCGTATGTGAGAGCCACGACCACCTCGGAGCCGTGTCTCCAGACGTTGAGCGGAGTCTCATACTCGTTTCCACTTCGGCGACCGGTGTGATAGAGAACCCCAAACCCACCGAGACGTCTGGCAGCGGGCCTTGTGATCCTGTTGGTGACAGATCGGTTGAATCGGGCCAGACCCTTGGGAAGCGGCATCAGATCCGGGCATCAACCCATTCGATGATGTCGGCGACGACTTCCGGCCCCTCCGGCTCGTTGAGAATCTCATGACGCAATTTGGGGTAGAGCTTGCGTTCGACACCTGGAAGCGACCCCAGGAACGCGGTTGATTGCGGGGGAACCAGCGAGTCCATTCCCCCGTGAAGTACCAGTGTTGGGACGTCAAGACTGCTGCAACTCGCCGCTACGTCGTCCATGGCCTTGAAAAAGGATGCACCGAGTCGGGTCGTTGACTTGATGTGAACAAGGGGGTCGGCGAAATATGCCTCTGCGACAGCTGGATCGCGCGAAAGGTGCTCACCGTCGAGATTGTTGGGCAGGGACAGAGTTGGGGCGATCTTGGCGAAGAACGGAGCGACAGCCTTCTGCCAGATCGCTCCCCCGCCGAGGGCGGGAGCGGAGACGACTACGAGGTCGGGAGCCGGCCAGTCACCGGTCACATAACCAAGGACGAGATTGCCTCCCAGTGAGTGTCCCATCAGGACAACCGGTTGTCTCTGTTCCCTGGCCCACTCGACGTGAGTGCGTATCTGATCGTGATAGCGACCCCAATCGTCGATGTCCCACCGATCGCCGCCACTTGCGCCTGCGCCGATGAGGTCGAAGGACCGGACATGAAAACCGGCGTCAGAGAGAAGCGAGCCGGTTCTCTCATATCTCCCCGAGTGTTCGGCCAGTCCGTGAACCAGCACAAAAGTCGCTCTGGGCTCGTCGACAGGGATCCAGTCCCGAACCAACTCGGTGCCGATCAGTTCGTGGGCCAATGGTTTGGCGACGCTTTCCAATACCGCTCCTTATCCTGACTGGGCGATGCTAATTCGCATGGACAAGCCTGTGCTCCTCGGTGCCGATGATCAGCCCGCCCTCAAGTGCCGGGCTGCTCCCAGACTCACGCCCTCGAAACGAGCGAAGTCATGATCGTAAGAGACGATCACACAACGATGCTCGATGGACAGCGCTGCGAGGTGGGCATCGTTCACCAGGTTTCCCCCGACGCCGACGGGGCCCAACAGGGAACGCAAGATTCGGGCATGGTCGACGCTTGGTTCGAAGCCGATAAGCCTCTGTTCCACCGTCGCCCAAGTATGGAAGGACCCCTCCGGCTTCACTCAATACTCATCAGGCATCTCTGGCCGGTCCACCCGAGGAACGTTCATGTGCTTGACGTGAGCACACCCATCTCTGGCCCTCCGGTCAGGACTTGTAAAATGGTGGCTTGGCGAGCCGGCCCCGTACCCAACGGTCGCGGATCGCCACTTCGATGCCATCCGTTTCCAGATCTGGCGGCGGAGATATGTATGCCATTCCGATACCGGCCCCCAGCATTGGGCTCATGTTGCCCGATGTCACTTCGCCCTCCCCGCCGCCGGATGTGCGCACCTTGTGTCCGTGGCGCGGTATCCCACGATCCTCGAGAACAAAACCGGCCAGCCTTCTCTCAACGCCGCGCTCTTCTTGGCAGACCAGGGTCTCGCGGCCAACAAATTCGTGATCCAGGGAGACTGCGAAATTGATCCCGGCCTCATAGGGAGTTGTCGTCTCATCGATGTCCTCGCCCCAAAGGAGAAAACCGGCTTCGAGGCGAAGTGTGTCACGAGCACCAAGGCCACACGCGGTGACTCCCGTCTCCACGAGGGCCTCGGCCAGTTTTACGCCCGTATTCGGATCGGTGCAGATCTCTCCGCCGGACTCTCCCGTGTAGCCGGTCCCGGCCATGGAGACCTCGCCCCCTTCCCAATCGGCTCGGGTAAGCCGAAACCGCCCGGGCGCAGCTCCGAGTATGTCCTCAAATACCCCTTTTGCGTCAGGTCCCTGGAGTGCGATCAGCACGGTCGTCATTTGCAGATCGGTCACGGAACAGCCCGGTTGGGCGGCAAAGACCTCCATCACCGTCCGTTGATTGGCGGCATTGGGAAGGACCCAAAACCTGTCGGGCTCCCACCACCAGACGATCATGTCATCGATTATCCCTCCGCTGTCGTTGAGGATCATCGTGTACTGGCACCGGCCCGGCTCGATTCGTTCCACGTCGTTGCACAGCAATTGCCGAATGGCGTCATAGGCGCCCGGGCCGTTCAGTTCGAAACGACCGAGGTGGGTGACGTCGAAGAAACCCACGGACTTCCGCACCGAGCGATGCTCAGCGAGAACCGACTCGTACTGAACCGGCATCTCCCAGCCACCGAAATCGACGAAACGCGCTCCAAGTGTGGCGTTGGTTTGGTGGAGCGGCGAGCGATTCATCCGATGAGGCGCTCACCTCGTTCTTCCAACCGCACTATCTCCGGGGGACCGGGAATGCGAGTGAGAGCGGCGGCTTCCTCGAGATGGTCCGGCTCCTCGAGCCCGTACTTGACCACGAGATGGAGGTAGTCGCGCTGGTAGAACACCTTGCATTTCGTGTCCGGGTAAATGGCCTGAAGACGGCGAACCTTCTTGTTCTTCTTGGTCACGAGTTTCTGGTTCATCGTTGTGATCTCGATGTACAAGTCGTCGTCGGGAAGATAGAAGTCGGGAGTGAACCATTTCGTCGGCTCACCTTCGGAGTCGAACTCGATGGGAAAGCTCTTCGGCTCGAAATCCCATGGGACGCCATAGAAGTCGAGAAGAAGGGCGAACTGCCGCTCACTGTTGTGAGCGAACTCGATCTGATGTGCCGAAGG
>JAUXMQ010000154.1 GCA_030623125.1 Acidimicrobiia bacterium | reverse complement strand
TCGAGAAAATTCGAATTGATAGTGGGGCCGTCTTCGAGATAGGCCTCGCCATCCCAATCGTCCGGAGGCTGGACGGTGCGAATGATGTCGATCCCATACTTGGTGGCGAACTCCCAGTCGCGCTGGTCCTGACCGGGAACGGCCATGATCGCTCCGGTTCCGTACCCCATCAGCACGTAATCGGCGATATAGATGGGGACCTCGGCACCGCTCACCGGGTTGACGGCGAACGCACCGGTGAACACACCGGTCTTGTCACCCTCGGCCATCCGCTCGATCTCGGACTGACGCTGAGCTGCGACGATGTACTCCCTGGCCTCGGTCTCGGTCTCAGAGCCGTCGATGAGAGACTCCACCAACGGATGCTCGGGAGCGAGGACACAGAAGGTCATTCCGAAAACTGTGTCGGGTCTTGTCGTGAACACGTCGAACGAATCAGCCCCCTCGACATCGATGCTGAAAGTCGCGCCCTCGGAGCGGCCGATCCAGTTTTTCTGCATGGTGCGCACCCGGTCGGGCCAGTGCTCCAACTGTTCGATGTCGTCGAGCAAGCGATCGGCATAGTCGGTGATCTTGAAGAACCACTGGGCAAGGTTCTTCTTGACGACAGGTGTGTCGCAACGCTCGCAGAGACCGTCGATTACCTGTTCGTTGGCCAGGACCGTCTGATCCTTGGGACACCAGTTGACCGGCGCCTCGGCCTTGTAGGCCAGACCACGGTCGTAGAGCTCGAGGAAAAGCCACTGGTCCCAGCGATAGAAATCGGGCTGATGGGATGCAAGTTCTCGATTCCAGTCATACATCGACCCGAGCTGTCTGATTTGAGCCGACATCGTGGAGATCTGATTCTCGGTGTTGGACTTGGGATGAATGCCGCTGTCGATCGCGGCGTTCTCCGCGGGTAGCCCAAAGCTGTCCCAGCCCATCGGGGAGAGGACGTTGTAGCCCTGCATTGTCTTGTATCGGGTCAGCAGGTCGCCGTATGTGTAGTTCCTGACATGACCCTGGTGGATTGCACCCGACGGATACGGATACATGCAGACGTTGTAGAACTTGGGCTTGGACGCGTCTTCGGTGACCTGGAAGACCTTCTCGGCCTCCCACCGCTCCTGCCACTTGGATTCGATGGACTTGTGGTCATAGGACATCTGAAACCGGGAGGGTAACCACGGATAGGACGTGAACGGGTGCCGCGAACTGGCACACCGGTGAGCCTCACACCATGATGGCCGTCAAACCAACGAGGAGTCGAAGAACATGACGATCGAGCGTGTCGGTGTTATCGGTGGGGGTCTGATGGGGTCCGGGATCGCCGAGGTGTGTGCCAGAGCCGGTAGCGATGTCATCGTTCACGAGATCAACGCCGAGGTCGCAGAAGCTGCCCTCGGTCGAATGGAGAAGTCTCTGGATAGAGCTGTAGAACGGGACAAACTCGATCAGATCGGACGAAGCGAGATTCTCAGCCGAATCACGCTTTCTACGGACATGACCGAGCAGGCCGACCGGCAACTCGTGATTGAGGCCGCCACCGAAAACGAGGGCCTGAAGAAGCAGATCTTCACCGACCTCGATGAGATCGTCACCGACTCCGACGCCATCTTCGCTTCCAACACGTCCTCGATTCCTATCACCAGGATCGCCTCGGCAACCCGTCGCCCCGATCATGTCGTCGGATTGCACTTCTTCAACCCGGTCCCTGTCATGGCACTGGTCGAACTGGTAACAACGGTGATGTCCGACCCCAACGTCGAGAATCGGGCCCAGGCATACGCCGAGAGCGTCGGCAAGACCGTGATCCGCGCCAAGGACCGTGCCGGCTTCGTGGTCAACATGCTTCTGATCCCCTTCCTTCTGGGAGCGGTCCGGATGTACGAGGCGGGAGTGGCTACCAAAGAGGACATTGACACGGCCATGCGGCTCGGAGCCAACCATCCGATGGGACCGCTCGAGCTGGCCGACTTCGTCGGTCTCGACACCACGAAGTATGTGGCAGACGTGCTCTTCGAGGAGTACAAGGAGCCGATGTACGCCTCTCCCCCGCTGCTGACCCGGATGGTGGAAGCCGGCCTCCACGGTCGCAAGACCGGACGCGGCTTCTACGACTACAGCTAGCTCAGTCGCAAGCGGCGGTCCATTTCATTGAAGAAGTCTTTTGTTTTGTGTCAGCCGCGAAGTGCCGACACGAATATGCCGGGAAACCGGGTCAGTTTGCCGTCTCCTGCGTAATAGGTGAGACGCTTCGCTGTGGTGTGCGCGGTGTCGTTGGTCACGAACCACGGCGGACGGGGCGAGAGGTAGAGACTGCCATGCCTGACTCCCCGAGGGAACGGCCGGAACGGCGCCTTGACCACCGACTTCTGAGGATGATCGAATAGCAACGCATTGTGAACCACCCCGATACCGGACTGGACATCGTCCAGTGAGGAACCGGAATAGGCGCCCCAGGCCGCCCTGCCGGTCAGGAACCCGACTCCGGTCCAGGCATTGACTGCAACGGTCCCGTATCGAAGATCGGCGATGGCCTTGTCCAGACCCTCGCCAAGTTCCTTTGCGGTCTGAGGATGAATGATGATGTTGGCCCCAAGCGTCCCCTGCAGCGTCTCATTGGAGAACCTCACCGCCTCCTCGAGAAATTCGGCAGGGGTGGAGGCCTCGAGCTTGGTGGTCGCATAGACCGGGGCAAAGAACTCCTCGTTGAAGCAGTATGCGTTGGCATCCGACGGGTCGACACCGACAATGAGAGTCCGCTCGACGTTGGATTCGAGTTTCTCGGCGTCGGGATAGTGATCTCTGGCCGTCTGCTGCCGCTGATCGGCGCCCGGATAGTAGGCCGGTCGCTCTTCGGCTTTGGAGAGAGTATCTCTCACTGCATCGACCAGCTCGTCACCCTGCTCCCAGTCGGTAGCCAGCACGAGTACTTGAGACGCGATGCAGTTGAACCCGTCGTTGTGCAGCTTCTGCGTCGCCAGGTGTTCCGCCTGGTAGGCAATGTCGGCTTTGGTCCAGGGTCCGGGAACGATAATGGTCGGGCTGACACCGCCCAACTCGGATGTGATCGGCTTGCCGATCGTCGGCTGGTTGTTCGCCTTCCTCTGTGCTCCTTCCTCCCCCGAGCCGAAAACGATGGCGTCGTGGGTGCGATAGCTACCGGTGATGTGAACCGTGTCAACACCGTCATGACCGGTGAGATAAGCGCCGACGTCACCGGCCCCGTAGGCGAACCGCACGAAGCCGGCCTCGATCAGAGAGGCGAATATTCGCTCGAAGATCGGACCGAGGTAATCGTTGACCGGATTCATCTTGACGACGACCACTTCCCCGTCGGCATACATCTTGTAGAGAATGTCGAGCGGAACAATCGACGAGATGTTGCCGGCGCCGAGAACGAGGGCAACCTTCCCCTCGTGATCCGGGTTGCGATAGAAGCGGGCGGTCTGGTCCGACAGCTCATCGCGCTTCACGCCAGGCTGCATCCAGACATCCACGGTGTAGCCGTGAAGCAGGAGAGTCTCATAGATATTGGTCGGGTAGACCCGGGCCACGGCTTGACCCTCCGGCTGTTCCCAGGTCTTGATGCCTCGAAGCACATCCTCGTCGGCTTGGAGAGCCGAGAGTGTTGCCGCGGTGGCATGAAGCCAGCCGAGAAGCGCGTATGGGCCCGAAATCCACTCCTCTCCGGCCAACGGGGATTTCGGGTCGATCCCCTTGGCGGCTACTCCAGCGTCGGCCCAGTCCTCGGCATTGGTCACCGTCAGCTCGACGAGCCGATGGAGATGATCGATCTTCTCCGCGATCGGGAGGGTTGCCCACGACTTCTTGCTCTGGGAGAGGGCTTCGAGGTCGTTGTCTATCCGAACCGTGTCGATCGTCTTCCTGAGGTTGGAGGTCACCGATCGTAGTGACCCCCCAACCTCGGGAACCGGTCAGGGCATGTCTGCGATCACTGCTCTGAACTCGTCCTCGGTGAGCGCCGCCATCGTCGTGGTGCTGATGTTGCCTTGAGCACCCATACCGATGAGGGCCTTGGCTGCGGTGGTGCTGTCGGGAGCCTCTACCACAATGACGATGTCGTACTCCCCCATTGTCAGATAGAACTCCTTGACGGTCACACCTAT
>JAUXMQ010000145.1 GCA_030623125.1 Acidimicrobiia bacterium | reverse complement strand
CACGTCCAAGGAACGCAGAATGATCAGACGCCGATGGCTGGAGGAGATCAGAAAGGCGAGCTAGCGCGTTTTCTCCGCCGGCTCATCTTTGTCCGGCCCGGTTTCCCGAGCGATGTGAGCGATGGCGTCCCCTGAGTGGACCAGCGGTCTCTGTGTCTTGGCGATGATCCACCCCGTTTCTGTGGCCTTGACCTTGGTGGGTCTCGACCCGAAAGCGTCGGAGATCGAGGCCACGAGCTCACCCTTCTCCACATACTGACCCAGCTTCACATTGATTTCGGCAAGCCCGCCGCGACGCGCTCGGACCCATCGTGTGCGTCGGATGAGCCGGGTCGTCTTGGCCCGAGGCAGGCGGGCATCGAGCATCCCCATCGATTTCAGAGCCCTCAGCACACCGTCCGTCCCGGTCTCGATGGCCTCGAGGTCGAACCGGTGCGCCTGGCCGGCCTCATAAACCAGGACGGTTGCCCCCAACTCCAGGGCGGCCTGGCGCAGGGATCCGTCGCGCGCCCTGGCATGGATCGTGAATGGCGCTCCGAAGGCCCTGGCGAGTTTCAGGGTGCCGGCGTCGTCGATATTTGCCCGGATCTGGGGGATGTTGATGCGATGGTTGCTCCCTGTGTGTAGGTCGATGCCCACCGAGGTTTGGGCAACGATTTGCTCCATGAACAGATTCGCCAATCGCGATGCAGTGGAGCCACGGCTCGATCCGGGGAATGCCCTGTTGAGATCGCGACGGTCGGGCAGGTATCGGGACTCGATCATGACTCCAAGGGTGTTGACTATGGGCACTGCGATGACTGCGCCGCGGAGGGTCTTGGGATCAAGCCGGCGCATCACCCTTCTGACGATCTCGGTCCCGTTCAGCTCGTCCCCGTGAATCGCTGCCGAGAGCCAGACATGGGGCCCCGACGAGCGGCCGTTGATGACAGCCACCGGCAGGGTCTCGTCCGATCCGGTGGCAACCTTGGCGAAGGGGAGCTGGATTCGCCCCCGGCGTCCAGGTCTCACCGTCACATCACCGACAGTGATGGCCTCATTTCGTTTGGTATCAGGCACCGAAGTTGCTCTCGATGTGTTCGATGATGATCTCGGCGATATCGACATTGCTGGCACTCTCGATTCCCTCCAGCCCCGGAGACGAGTTGACCTCGAGCACCATGGGCCCATCGTTGGACTGAATGAGGTCTACTCCAGCCACATCGAGACCCATGGCCTTGGCCGCTCTCAAGGCGGTGGACCTTTCGCTTGCCGAGAGGGTGACAACCTCGGCGGTGCCGCCCCGATGGAGATTGGAGCGAAATTCACCCGGCGGGCTTTGTCGTTTCATCGAGGCCACGACCTGGCCGCCTACTACCAGTACCCTGAGGTCGGCGCCGCCGGCCTCGCCGATGTACTGCTGGACCAGGAAGTTGGCATCTAGTTGACGGAAGGCACTGATCACCGACTCCGCGGCCTGTCTTGTCTCGGCCAACACGACTCCCACCCCCTGGGTGCCCTCGAGCAACTTGATCACGACCGGAGGACCGCCGACCACGTCCAGGATCCCGGTGATGTCCTGGCTGTCGTGGGCAAAGCTGGTGGTCGGAAGACCGACACCGGCACGAGAGAGGATCTGCATCGAGCGAAGCTTGTCCCTGGACCGGCTGATCCCGTCCGAACTGCTGACGGTGAATACGTCTGCCATCTCGAACTGACGGACGATGGCGGCCCCATAGAAGGTATAGGAGGCTCCGATTCTCGGAATGACTGCATCCGGTCTCACCTCTTCACCGCGAAACAGCACCTTGGGCCGTCGAGCAGTGATGTCTATGTAGCAGCGGAGATAGTCGACAACGACGACCTCGTGTCCTCGACTCAGCGCTGCTTGCTTCAGGCGAGAGGTGGAGTAGAGGCCGGAGCTTCGGGAGAGGATGGCGATCTTCATGTTTGGCCCAACCTGCCAGGACGTCCACCGAGATAACTGCGCCCCGGATCGACAAGAAACTCGTTTCTGATGGTCCGTCGTCCCAGCAACATGCGGAAGGTCATCTCGTCTCGCGTCGTCAGGTTGATGAGGGTCTCGAACTCCCGGCCCGCGACATTGAGTCGGGTCCGAATCACAGGCCGCATCTGCGTCCTGCCGCCCGGGTTGCGCACCTTTCGCTCCATGACGACCTCGGCCTCACACATGATCGTGGGATTGTGCTTCCTCTGTCTCGGGTGGATCTCGAAACTCACATAGGAGGCCCCTTCTCTCTCGAACTGCTCGATGTTGAAAGCGTGCAGGGACGAATTGTCCGCTCCGGTATCGACTTTGGCCTTTATCTCGGATACGCCGAATTCGGGCATCTGCACCCACTCCCGCCATCCGATTGTCGTCCGAGCTCGTTTTGCCATCCGCTCAAAGGGTAGATGGTATTTCCGTCTGTCTTTGGACTATGAGCTAATCTGATACTTGACATATCAGATTTCATGACGCATAATCTCTACGAAATGACACACTATCGAAAGGAGAACTACCAAGATGATGATTCATCGTTTTGATCCGTTCTTTGCGGGAGACAGCCGGGCGACGACCCGTCGTTACTTCCTGGCGGCCGATGCCTATCGGATTGATGACATGTTCTATCTGGAGATCGACGCCCCCGGAGTCCAGTTGGAGGACATCGACATCGAAGTCGAGAAAAAGAACCTCACTGTGACGGTCGAGCGTCGCGAACTCGCCGACGAGAATCGAACCGACATCGTCCGTGGTCGTCCCACCGGCGCGTTTGTTCGAAGTTTCTTCCTGGGCGATGGGCTTGACGGAGAGCGCGTCGAAGCTGCCTACGACAACGGGATTCTGACTTTGTCGATTCCGGTGAACGAGGCCGCCAAGGCACGCAAGATTGCCATCAGGACCGGTTCAGCCCCCAAGATCGAGAGCTAGTGCTCGGGGCACTAGACCCTCCTCCGCACGACAGAGAGTTCCGACTCAGCCAGGCATGTGGGTCGGGACTTTCTCGCGTCTGAATCCGAATGACCAAGACCCGACTGGTCGGAACAGTTCGCCGGGCGTCTGCGTTCCGCTATATGTGAAGTTTCTCTACGGGTTGATCGGTCTCGCCATGTTCGTGCTGGTTGCCTTCTGGTTGGTGGGATCACCCGCAGGCAAATTCCAGGTCGACACCGGTCCGGTCGAGGTCCCCGAGAGTGTTTACGATCCGGTTGCGGCCGGTGAGCCGGTTCCAGACGGCTTTCGTCAGCTGCTCCCCCGTGACGTCATCCTCCCGATCTACAACCCGACCTTCCGGACGGCGCCGGAGACAGAGTGGCGTGACGACGTTCTGGTCATAGGTGTCGAGTTGGATGGCGAGGCCAAGGCCTATCCGGTCAGTTTTCTCAATAGGCGGGAGATGGTCATCGATTGGATCGGCGGCACGCCCATCCTCGTCAGCTGGTGACCACTCTGCGCGACGGCGATGGTCCATCGCCGAGAACTGAATGGAGAGGTGCTCGTGCTGGGCAACCAGGGGGCACTCCTCGGGAACGCCATGACATGGTGGGATCACGACACCGGAAGCGTCTGGAGCCAGCCGCTGGGTGAGGCCGTGATGGGGCCCCGCACCGGTGACCGCCTCGAGCTGATGGCGGCTCAACTCACATCCTGGAGCACCTGGAAGGAAGATCATCCCTCTACCGTCGCTCTCGATGCCCCCGGCCAAGAGTCGAGATTCAGGCTCGAGGGGATGACGATCGTGGCCGACTTCGGCGAGCAAGCGGGGGTCTACCCGGTATGGCTTCTGGCCGAACAAGGACCTGCCAATGATGTGGTCGCCGGTGTGCCCATATCGGTGGTCCTCGACCCGACTACCCCGGACCGCTGGAAGGTCTTTCATCGGCGTGTCGGAGATCAGATCCTCACCCTTTCCATCTCCGGCGACGACTTGGTAGATCTGGAGACGGGCACCTTCTGGGACCCATCAAACGGGAGGGCGCTGTCCGGCCCCCTCGATGGTGAGATCCTCGATGTGCTGCCCGGGTTCACCGCCTTCGAGCGGGACACCAGAACCTTCTGGCCCGATGCCAAGGTATGGGACGGCTGACCGTGTTTCGTCGCGGTTTGAGCAACAATGGCCCTGACATGGCTGATCACAAACGACAGATGCCGGCCTGGCTCATGGGCATGATCATCGCCGGTGTCCTCTTTGTGATAGGAGTGTTGATCTTTCAGGCCCTCGGCTTTGGAGACAATCCGGTGCTGGAATCAGGGGCGCTCACCCCCGGTTTGCTGTCGGTGATCGGTTTGTG
>JAUXMQ010000267.1 GCA_030623125.1 Acidimicrobiia bacterium | reverse complement strand
AGGCGCGCGGCGCATTCTCGGTATTGACAGCCCGGGATATCCCGGCCTCCGGTGTTGCTGCGGCCTCGGGCGGGAACTTCGGCATCGCAATTGCCTACGCCTGTTCCAGGCTGGGCCATCACGCGACGGTGTTTGTTCCGGAGACATCACCGGCCGAGAAGATTGACAGAATCTCCAAGTATGGGGCAGAGATTCGTGTGATCCCCGGGTACTACCACCAGGCCCTCGCCGCCTGCGAAGACTGGGCGGCCGACAATGGAGCGTTTCAGGCGCATGCCTATGACCAGCCGGAGGTGGTTGCAGGGCAGGGTACGGCAGGAAGGGAGATCGTGGACCAGGTGGAAGATGTCGATTCGGTGTTGGTCGCGGTCGGTGGTGGAGGCCTCATCGGTGGAGTGGCCAGTTGGTTTCGTGATGACGTGCTGGTTGTTGCCACCGAACCCGAGAGCTGTGCCAGCTTTTACGCCGCCCGAGAAGTCGGACGACCAACCGTCGTCGACGTCGGGGGAGTTGCGGCGTCTTCTCTTGGAGCCGAGTCGATCGGTGAGTACGCCTGGCATGCCAGCCGGTGGATCGACGATTCGGTGCTGGTTACCGATGCCGAGATCATCGCTGCTCAGACATGGATCTGGGACAACGTCAGACTGGCCATCGAGCCTGCGGCCGCGACCACTGTTGCCGCACTGATGTCGGGCGCCTACCAGCCCGACCCGGGGGAGCACGTGGTGGCTCTCGTCTCAGGCGCCAATGTGGACCTTGGGTCCCTTGGCTGATTGCTTGGTCGCTTCCAAACGTCTCGCCATACTCGCACCGTGCTGAGACAGGTCTTGCGATCGTTGATTGGCGGGTTCTTGATGGGAACCGCCGACCTGGTGCCCGGAGTCTCCGGAGGGACTATCGCGCTCGTTCTCGGAATCTATGAAAGGCTCGTCGCGTCGATTCGGCAGGGAAGCTCCGCCCTGGGGTCGATGATCAAAGCCGATATTGCCGGGTTCAGGGATCACCTCAGGATTGTTGAGTGGCGATTCTTCGTTCCGCTTGTCGCCGGGATCCTTCTAGCGGTTGTCCTCCTCGCAAGCTTTCTCGAGCAGCAGCTCGAAGAGCGACCCGAGGTGATCGCCGGACTGTTCTTTGGTCTGGTGCTGGGGTCGATCGGCATCGCATGGAGACTTCTTCGAGGTGCCACGTGGCGTCACGTGGCGATTGCCGCGGTTGTGGGTCTGGTCCTGTTTGTCGCCCTCGGGTTGGGTGAAGGTCAAGTCAGAGAAGCCCCGTCTTCATTTGCGTTCTTCGCCGCCGGAGCTCTTGCGATCTGCGCCATGATTCTGCCTGGCATCTCGGGCTCTCTGATTCTCCTGATGCTGGGCATGTACGCCCCGGTGTTGGCTGCGGTCACCGATCGGGAGTTCGGCACGATCACCGTGTTTGCGCTGGGCGCAATGGTTGGCCTTGCGATCTTCTCCCAGCTTCTCCACTGGCTGCTGGAGCACCACCATGACAACGTTCTGGCCGCGCTCATCGGATTGATGGCGGGCTCGATGCGGATCCTCTGGCCCTGGCCCGATGGAGTCGGGAGCGCCGAGCTTGGGTCGCCCGGGAATGACTGGCTCTCGGTGTCTACCGCGATGCTTGTTGGTGCGATGATCGTGACCCTGATCTCTCGGCTCGCAATGTCGCGCGAGTCCGTGGCTAGCGCGTAGCCACTCGCCGCGACCGCTCGTCGGCCATGAGATGGTGCTCGAGTGGCTTCCAGACCCCAGGTCGTCCAAGTGTGCGTTTCATCGAGACGAGTGTCCGCATGAACGTCGGAACAGAGCGTGACGCGTCCATCGGATTGGGGCGTGATGCGTTCTGAACCGAGGGAGAAGGGCTCAGGCTCACGATGTCGCAGTCAGGCCAAGCCGATTTGATTAGATCGATTTCCTCACCGAGAGACCGCGTGCCGACCCGGTCGAAGACCTTCTCGTGGAAGCGGGCCCGCATACGCGGCACTTCGGCGGCGAGTGGAGCTATTACCAACACCAGGTCGAGAGGCTCCGGCGATCCGAGCACCAGATCGGCATGGGTCCCCGAGGAGACGCCACCGTCGACATACAGGTCATGGTCCAGCGAATAGGGGCGAAAAACGAGGGGGATGGCTGACGAGGCAGCCACTGCGTCGGCGATACCGACTTCCGGCGCCGAGTCGGTTCCGAACACGGTGCGGCTGTTGGAGCGGAGGTCATGAGCAACTATGGCGGTTGGTCGGTTAGGCCAGGAAAGCGCAGCATCGGAACCGATATGGGTGGTGACCCAATCGGCGATGCCCCCGGCGTGATAGCGCGCAGGCGAGCCAAGGAAGAGGGTCAGCCCAGGTCGTCGGACTCCGGGAACGATCCCGTGGCGTACCCATCTCCCGACATTGAGACTCGGCGCCTTGATGAACACATGAGATCTGATGCGCTCGGTGACATCGTCACGATTGTCCGACGGCCTCACCATGGAGTCGAGGGTGAGGGCT
>JAUXMQ010000187.1 GCA_030623125.1 Acidimicrobiia bacterium | reverse complement strand
TCAACCATGTCCACCTTGTTAAGGAAAACAACAATGCTCGGAACCCCCACCTGGCGGGCCAACAACACATGCTCACGAGTCTGGGGCATCGGACCATCAGCACCAGACACCACCAGGATCGCACCATCCACCTGAGCAGCACCCGTAATCATGTTCTTGATGTAATCAGCATGACCCGGCATATCCACATGGGCATAATGACGATTCTGGGTCTCATACTCCACATGAGAAATCGAAATAGTGATACCCCGCTCCCGCTCCTCAGGAGCCTTATCAATATCCCCAAACGCCATAAACTCGTTATCCCCACCAACACGAGCCACCAACACCTTGGTAATCGCAGCAGTCAACGTCGTCTTCCCATGATCAATATGACCCATAGTCCCAACATTCACATGCGGCTTCGTCCGCTCAAACTTCGCCTTACCCATAACGGCTCCTCAATCTCTTTCCTAGTCGTCCGTCTCTGACATCAGGATTCACCACGACGATGCGCCACGATCTCCTCGGCGATCGACTGCGGCACATCCTGATATGAATTGAATTGCATCGAGTAGGTGGCCCGCCCCTGTGTCTTGGAACGCAGGTCGGTGGCGTAGCCGAACATCTCCGACATGGGGACCTGGGCGTTGATGACCTGGCCGTTGCCACGCTGGGCCATCCCCTCGACCTTGCCGCGCCGGCCGTTGAGATCGCCTATGACGTCGCCCATGTACTCCTCGGGCGTGGTCACCTCAACATCCATCACCGGCTCCAGCAGCTTGACGCCGGCCCTGCGGGCGGCGTCCTGAAGAGCCATTGACCCGGCGATCTTGAAGGCCATCTCCGACGAGTCGACATCGTGCGACGAACCATCGGTGAGGATGGCACGAACATCGACCAGCGGGTAACCGGCGAGGATCCCCTGATCGAGGGCGCCTTCGATCCCGGTGTCGACCGACGGAATGAACTCGCGGGGGATGGAGCCACCCTTGATCCTGTCGATGAACTCGTAGCCGCCACCGGGACCGGTGGGCTCCAGGCTGATGACCACATGGGCGTACTGGCCCCTGCCACCACTCTGCTTGACGTGTTTGTAACGAACCTTCTCGATGCCCTTGCGGATTGTCTCGCGATAGGCGACCTGTGGTTTGCCGACGGTGGCATCGACCCTGAACTCGCGGAGAAGACGATCCACCAACACCTCGAGGTGGAGTTCTCCCATGCCCGAGATGATCGTCTGCCCGGTCTCTTCGTCGGACCGGACCAGGAAGGTGGGGTCCTCTTCCGAGAGGCGGTGGAGGGACGATGAGAGTCTCTCCTCGTCTGACCTCGTCTTCGGCTCGATGGCCACCGAGATCACCGGCGCCGGGAACTCCATCGACTCGAGTTGGATCGGAGAGCCCACAGCCGAGAGAGTGTCTCCCGTGGTAGTCCCCTTGAAACCGATTCCGGCGACGATGTCACCGGCAAACACATCCTCGATGTCCTCACGGCTGTTGGCATGCATCCGGAGGAGCCGGCCGACCCGCTCCTTCTTGCCCGTCGTGGAGTTGAGGATGGTGTCACCCTTGGCCATGTGACCGGAGTAGACGCGGAAGTAGGTGAGCTTGCCGACGTGAGGGTCGGTCATGATCTTGAAAGCGAGTGCGCTGAACGGCTCGGCGTCATTGAGATGGCGCACCATCTCCACCTCCTCATCCCTCGGCTTGAAACCGACGATGGCGGGTAGATCGGACGGACTGGGGAGGTAGGCAACGATGGCATCGAGAAGAAGCTGGACGCCCTTGTTCTTGAAGGCTGATCCGCAGAAGACCGGTGTGAAGTCACCGGCAAGAGTCCCGACGCGCACGCCGGCTTGAATCTCCTTCGAGGTGAGATCACCGTTCTCGAGATACGCCTCGAGAAGCTCCTCGGAGGTCTCTGCGACGGTCTCGAGCAACTGCTCCCGATACTCGGAGGCCTTCTCCACCATGTCGGTGGGAATGTCGATGGTATCCCAATGCTTGCCGTCATCGCCCTTCCAGATATGGGCTTTCATCTCCACAAGGTCGACGAGGCCGACGAAATCGGCCTCGGTTCCGATGGGCAGCTGCATGACGAGAGGCTTGCCGTCGAGACGCTCCACGATGGAATCGACGTCGTAGTAGAAGTCGGCACCGGTACGGTCGAGCTTGTTGATGAAACAGATTCGGGGGACCTCATAGCGGTCGGCCTGGCGCCATACCGTCTCGGACTGTGGCTCGACACCGGCAACACCGTCAAACACGGCGACGGCGCCGTCGAGAACCCGGAGGGAACGCTCTACCTCAACGGTGAAATCGACGTGACCGGGAGTGTCGATGATGTTGATCCAGTGGTCGTGCCAGATACAGGTGGTGGCAGCGGAAGTGATCGTTATGCCACGCTCTTGCTCCTGTTCCATCCAGTCCATGGTTGCGGAGCCCTCATGGACCTCACCGATCTTGTAGTTGCGGCCGGTGTAATAGAGGATGCGCTCGGTCAGGGTGGTTTTGCCCGCGTCGATATGGGCCATGATCCCGATGTTTCGGGTCCGGCTCAAGGGCACCTGACGCAGGTGATGTAGCGCGCTTTCGTTGCTCAACTTCTCAATTACTCCGGCTCGTTATTCGGTTGTGAACGTCCCTCGTCCGGTGGTTCGGGTCTCGGAGGTTTTCGAGTATCCGCCTTCCTGGAACGTTCGGGTAAATCTTTAGTTGTGAAGGTCTGGAGTTGGCGTCAGCAAACTCCCAAAGTCTCGCTCGCGACCGCTAGGTCGCCGCCTGCTCACTTCGTGAGCAGGTTGCGAGACTCACCAGCGGTAATGGGCGAAGGCCTTGTTGGACTCCGCCATCTTGTGGACATCTTCTTTGCGTTTGACGGCTGCTCCGGTGTTGTTGGAGGCGTCGAGGATCTCGTTGGCAAGACGATGAGACATCTGCGGCTCCCTACGCTTGCGGGCGAAGGTAACGAGCCAACGAATTGCCAAAGTGTTCGAACGGCGGGAAGAGACCTCGATCGGAACTTGATAGGAGCTTCCACCGACACGGCGCGATCGAACCTCGACCGCCGGCCTGATGTTGTCGACCGCACGTTTGAGAACGATGGTCGGGTCCTGGCTGGTGCGCTGCTCGACCGTCTCGAGTGCGTCATAGACGATGGAGCGAGCCAGGTCCTTCTTCCCCTTCAGCAGGACCTTGTTGATGACCTGGGCGACGAGCGTGCTGCGGAACACCGGGTCCGGTTCTACCTTGCGTTTCTGGGCTGGTGCTCTGCGCATCAGTGCCCTTTCTTGGTGCCGTAGCGGCTGCGAGACTTCTTGCGGTCGGCGACACCGGACGCATCGAGTGTGCCCCGGATCACCTTGTAACGAACGCCTGGAAGATCACGAACACGCCCCCCGCGAACGAGCACGATGCTGTGCTCCTGGAGGTTGTGGCCCTCCCCGGGTATGTAAGCGGTGATCTCAACGCCCGATGACAGACGGACGCGACAGACCTTCCGGAGCGCCGAGTTCGGCTTCTTCGGAGTGACGGTATAGACGCGGGTGCAGACGCCACGACGTTGCGGGGCGCCGCCAAGACCTACTGCCTTCGCCTTCTTCTGTTTTGGCTTCCTGCCCTCGCGGACAAGCTGCTCAATTGTTGGCATTTTTCCT
>JAUXMQ010000046.1 GCA_030623125.1 Acidimicrobiia bacterium | reverse complement strand
GATGGGCAAGAAGAGGTACGCCACTTAGAGAAGACCTTGTAGGTCGATGTCGCGGGAGGGGTGGCGGAGTTTCGCCAGCCCTCTTGCTTCGATCTGACGTACCCGCTCCCTTGTTGAATTGATCACCTTGCCGACGTCGCTGAGCGTCCACGGCTCATCCCCGTCGAGCCCGAACCGCAGCCACAAGACCTGCTGTTCCTCGTAGTCGAGGTCTTGGAGAGCCTGGACCAGGCGCTCCCGCTGCCACGCCGTGGCAGCCCGCTCCTCGGGATTGAGAGCCGAGTGGTCTTCGACGAAGTCCTGTAGCGATGCGTCTCCATCTTCTCCCACCGGCCGGTCCAGAGAAACGGTCTCCGCCGGCGCTTCCAGTGCCGCCAGTACTCGCTCCGTGTCCAGGCCGGAGACTTCAGAGATCTCCTCGAGGGTCGGCATGCGGTGGAGCTTGTCATGGAGGGTCTGTCTGGTGTCCTTGACGGTCCGCACCACGTCGACCATGTGAACCGGCAGTCGGATAGTTCGTCCGTTGTTGCCAAGGCCTCTTGTAATGGCCTGACGGATCCACCAGGTCGCATAGGTGGAGAACTTGAAGCCCTTGCGCCAATCGAACTTCTCGACGGCCCGGATGAGCCCGAGATTGCCCTCCTGGATGAGGTCGAGGAGGTCCAGCCCGCGCCCCGAGTATCGCTTGGCGATCGAGATGACCAAACGGAGATTCGAACGGATGAAGCTCATCTTTGCCTCGTCGCCTTTGGCGATGGCCCGCATCAACTTTGGCCTGTCGGAAGGGGTGTATTCGCCAGACTCGAGGATGACCTTCGCCTTCTTGCCGCGCTCCATGGCGCGGGCGAGGTGCACCTCGTCTTCGGCGGTGAGGAGTGCGTGTCCGGAGACTTCGTCCAGGTACAGCCCTACGGTATCTGCGGGGCTGGCCCCTCTTTCCGGTCTTGCATCTTTGGCCCTGATGGCCTTCCCCAAAACGGCCTCCTGTACGCCCCCTGTGGAAAACTACTGGCCCTGGGTGAATCTGGCAACTGGTTAAGTCGTGTAGGTCAATATCGTCGGTATCCTTTGTGATTCGTGTCGCGCCGATCTCAGTTCAGGTTGCTGGTGGCGCTCACCATCGTCTGGGCAGCTTGGGCCGGTTGGTCCCTGCTTGGGCGGGCCACCCCCTATGAGCTCCGGGTGCTCGATGACCTCGGTGCTCCGGTCGCCTCTGCCGTAGCCGACGTCGACGGCAACCAGGTGGGCACATCGGGCTCCGACGGTCGGATCCAGATGGAGTGGAACCGCTCGTCCGTCGTTCTCGAGGTGAGCGCACCCGGTCATGTCGCCCAGATGCTCACCCTTGCGGAGCCTCCGGAGGGCGTGCTCGATGTCGTGATCAAGGCCCGTGTTCTGCGCGGCCGGGTGACCGATTCCGGCGGTCAGGCTGTTGACAGCGCAGTCGTCATGGCCAGTCCGTCTTCGGGAATGACCGATGGCGAGGGCCAATTCAACATCCGCGGAGCCGAACCCGGCGAGATCGTCGTCGAGAAGCCGGCATGGCTGCCGGCGTCTTTCACCTGGGATGGAGGGCCAGGTGAGGTCCTCGTCGAGTTGGCGCCGTTCATCGCCCGGGCAGTCCACATGTCAGGACCGGCCACGGGGGAGCGTCTTGACGAGTTCATAACGCTGGCAAAGACCACCGAGCTCAATGCCCTGATGGTCGATCTGAAAGACGATCGGGGGCGGGTCTGGTACAACACTGCCAACGCGATTGCTCTCGAGGTGGGGGCACCCCGGAACGCCTACAACCTCAATGCGGTCGCCACGGCAGCCCACAACGAGGATCTCTACCTCATAGGAAGGCTGGTCGTGTTCAGCGATGAGATTGCCGCGTGGGCCAAACCCTCGATGGCGGTGTGGGATGTCGAAGCCGACGCTCCATATAGTGTCAACGGCCAGTTCTTTCTCGACCCCACCGATCCTGAAGCCCGCCAATACGGTCTTGATCTTGCCGCCGAAGCCTGCTCGATGGGTGTCGACGAGATCCAATTCGACTACGTCAGGTTTCCGGACTCTCTCACCGAGTACGCCCGCTTCAACGTTGTGCTCGAAGAGCAGGTTCGCTTGTCGACCATCCCTTCGTTCTTGGCCGAGGCCGTCGCCCTTCTTCATCCGATGGGATGCGCGGTCGGTGCCGACGTCTTTGGATTCATCACCACCGACGTTTCTGACGGGTTCATCGGTCAGCGCTGGGAGGACGTGGCCCAGGTGGTCGACGTGATATCGCCGATGGTTTACCCGTCTCATTACGGACCCGGATGGTTCGGCTACGAGGTGCCGAACGACAATCCCGGCCAGGTGGTTTTTCGTGCCCTCGAAGATGGCATGGAGCGACTGCCTCGCAATGTGGTGGTGCGGCCCTGGCTTCAGGACTTCGGGTATGGCCCTGATGAGGTGAAGGCTCAGATCGCCTCGGCGGAGGGCTTCGGCCTCGGTTGGATGCTGTGGAACGAGTTGTCAGAGGTCACGACCGACGCTTTGCGGGGTATCGAGTAATTCGCACTATGCCCGTAGGTGAAATACGATCCAACCGTCTCATCCGGAGTGCCTTTTGACCGCGTTCGACGCTGCGAGCCATGCCAATTCAAAGTCCAACGTGCCGTCCTGGCGGGCGACGCAGATGGATTCGGCTCTCGAAGTTTTCGAGTCGCTGGAGGAGCCAACCGGTTTTGAGGAAGACTGGCGATACGTCGATTTCGACTTGCCGTTCGCTGAACTATCTCAGATTGAGAGCCCCGGTGAGCCACTCTCCGGTGGGCCCTTCGTTGTTTCGCTGGCAGACAACTCGGGTCGTGTTCTGATCGTCGATGGCCAGGTTCTCGAGTCGGGCTCATCGAGCGCGACAGTCTCGACTCTTCGCGATCTCGAAACGGATGAGCGTGAGTACTCGGTAGTGGCCGTCGACCACAACAAGCTGGCGGCGGCGCATGGAGCGTTTTCCAACGATGGCGTTTTTGTCGACGTGGCTGCGAATCACCTCATGGACTCGCCGCTTGTCATCGAGATCCAGGGAGTCACGCCGGGTTCGGCTTCCTTTCCGCATGTCTCGATAATGGTTGGCGAGAATGCTGAGGCCCGGGTCGTGGTGGTCTATCGCAGCGCCGATGGCGTCGAGTTGCTGATGGTTCCTGAGATCGACCTTCAAGTGTCCGACGGAGGCCGATTGCGTTTTCTCTCCGTCCAGAACCTCGACCATGCCGCTACCAATGTGGTCCACCAGAGAATGACTCTCGGCCGTGACGCCACCGGACGTCTCGGTGAGGTGGGGCTGGGGGCCAAGTTGGGCAGACTCGACCTCGGTGTGAGTCTCGAAGGCGACGGCGCATCCTCAGAGATGGTTGGCCTCTACTTTGGCGAGGGCAGCCAAACCCTCGACTACCGCATGCTGATCAACCACAGCGGTCGCAACACCTCGTCCGACGTGTTTCTCAAAGGCGCGGTTGAAGACGACGCCCAGAGTGTCTTCACAGGGCTGCTTCGCATCGAGAAAGACGCTCGCCGAACCTCGACGTTCGAGACCAATCGCAACCTGGTGCTGTCCGAGAATGGGAAGGCGCACTCGGTTCCCAACCTTGAGATCCTCTGCGATGACGTCATCTGTGGCCACGCCTCCTCTGTGGGACCGCTCGAGGACGAACACCTCTACTACTTGCAGAGTCGAGGGCTCTCCAGGGGTCGTGCCGAGCGTCTTCTGATCAAGGGCTTCTTTCAGGAGGTCATCGACCGCCTTCCCATAGCTGGGCTGGAGGCGCCCGTCTCCGAAGAGGTCTTTCGTCGTTTTGTCCAGGCTCAGGAGGAGGGGAGGGTGGCATGAAGGTGGAGATCACCCCCCTCGACAAGCTGCCCAGCGACCGTGGCGTCCGCGTCAAGGTGGGGGATCACCGCATCGCCATGTTTCGAATCGGTGACGACGTCTACGCCATCGGCGATGTCTGTTCCCATGCCGAGGCGTCGCTGGCCGAAGGTGAGGTCTTCGACGGGTCCGTCGAGTGTCCCCGTCACGGCTCTGAGTTCGATCTCGAGACCGGAGCCCCGTCGTCACTCCCGGCAACGGTCCCGGTGCCGACCTACGAGGTCTCGGTTGAAGACGGCACCGTCTATCTCTCTCTGGGGGACCAATGAACACCGCTTTGATGGTGTCTGATCTGTCCGTCGCCATCGACAACAAACAGATTCTCGACGGGTTCTCACTCGAGGTCCCGTTTGGCGAGGTGCACGCCATCATGGGTCCCAACGGGTCCGGCAAGTCGACGTTTTGTCATGTACTGACCGGCAAATCGGGCTATCAGGTGAGGGGCTCGGCGTCGCTCAATGGTGACGACCTCTTTTCGTTGGACGTAGCCGAGCGCGCCCGGCTTGGGTTGTTGCAGAGTTTTCAGTACCCGACGCAGGTGGCGGGTGTCAGGCTCCGCGAGTTCATGTTGGAAGCCGCCGAGGAGTTGGGCCTCGACCTGGGCGAGGCCACCGCCCGGATCGAGACCGAGAGCGAGAGATTCGGGATGGGGCCTTTTCTCGATCGGTCCGTCAACCGCGATTTGTCCGGCGGGGAGAAGAAGAGATCGGAGATCTTCCAGATGGCTGTCCTTCGTCCCAAGGTCGCCCTCCTCGACGAGATCGACTCCGGGCTCGACATCGACGCGGTCAAACAGGTCGCCGAGGCCGTGGAAGCGATGCGATCACCCGACCTCGCCGTTGTGATCATCACCCACTACAGCCGGATCCTCCGTTACCTTTCGCCGGACCGCATCCACGTGATGATCGACGGCCGCATCGTCGATAGCGGTGGCAGTGAGCTGGCCGAAGAGCTGGAGAGCGGCGGGTATGAGGCCCTGCGTAGGCGTCTCGGCATCGAAAAGGTTGTCGAAGATGGCCCGGTTCGCAAACCCGCCGACTTCTTCACGGAAACCCCTTTCGACGTCTGAATACTGTTCTGTGAAGAATCGCGCGGCCATGACCCGCGTAGATCCTCACAAAAGGGTTTTTTAGTCCAGAGACACGTGCCGCACTACCGTCAGGGTGTAACCAGGTCTCAGGAGGACAAGAGTGGAGTACCGCATCGAGAAGGACTCGATGGGAGAGGTCAAGGTCCCGGCCGACGCCATGTACGGAGCGTCCACCCAGCGGGCCGTCGACAACTTCCCGATCTCGAATCATCGTTTTGGAAGAGGGTTCATTTGGGCATTGGGTCTTCTCAAAGGGTCTGCCGGCACGCTCGCCGGAGAAATGGAGTTCAAGGACCGAGCGATGTCGGAGGCGATCCGAAAAGCCGCCGATCAGGTGATGGAAGGTGCTTTCGATGACCAGTTCGTCCTCGACATTTTCCAGACCGGTTCCGGAACCTCAACCAACACCAACGCCAATGAGGTGATCGCTGCCCGGGCGACCGAGATCCTCGACGGCGACGTCCACCCCAACGACGACGTCAACTTCGGCCAGTCTTCCAACGACGTCATTCCCACCGCTATCCACGTCTCCGCCGTTGCGGCGTTGAGAGAGGACCTTCTTCCGGCTCTCCACCGTCTCGACGCTTCGCTCGAGGCGAAGTCGAACGAATTCGGCGACGTCGTGAAGTCGGGCCGCACCCATCTCATGGATGCGACACCGGTGACCCTGGGCCAGGAGTTCGGCGGCTATGCCGCCCAGGTTCGCAAAGGAGCCGAGCGGGTCGAGAAGGTCCTTCCCGAGTTGGAGGAGCTGGCGCTCGGCGGCACTGCCGTCGGGACAGGGATCAACGCTCCCGACGGGTTTGCCGCGGGGGTGATCGCTCTCATGGCCAAGCGCACCGGCTATCCGTTCCGGGAAGCGGACGACCATTTCGAGGCGCAGGGGGCGAAGGACGCCACGGTCAGCGCATCCGGTGCATTGCGGACGGTTGCGGTTTCGTTGTTCAAGATTGCCAACGACATCCGCTTTCTCGGGTCAGGGCCGACATCGGGCATCTCGGAGATCAAGATCCCGTCTCTCCAGCCAGGGTCTTCAATCATGCCGGGCAAGGTCAATCCGGTCATGTCGGAAATGGTGATGCAGGTCGCAGCCCAGGTAGTCGGCAACGACATGGCCGTCGTCTGGGGTGGGGCCAACGGCAATTTCGAGCTCAACGTGATGATGCCGATGATTGCCCACAACCTGTTGGAGTCGGCCGGCCTCCTCGCCAACGCATGCGACGCATTTCGAGAACGCTGCGTCGATGGGCTCGAAGCGAACGAGGCGCGTGCCCAGGAGCTGGTCGAGAAGAACGCCATCATCGTCACGGCTCTCAATCCTCATATCGGGTATGACAACGGCGCGAGGATCGCCAAAGAGGCGGTGGCCACCGGTCGCTCCGTACGGGCTCTCGTGCTCGAAGCCGGCTTGATGAGCGAAGAAGAACTAGACGATGCCCTCGACATCAAGAAGATGACCGAGGGTGGTCTTCGCTAGAGGACGAGTAGCACCACGTAGAACCCCAAGTACATCAGGATGAACGCCGTTCCGCTTCGCCAGTCGTGACGACCGCGTAGCGACAGGACAAGGGCCACCACCCCGATGGCGGCCGCGGCCACCAGTGAGCCCTTCACGGCGAAGCTGGCCGTCACGGCGACGGGGGCGATAAGGGGGCCGATCCCGATCGAAAGAGTTGAATCGAGAAAACTCGACCCGAGAGCGTCACCAATCGCCAGCTCACGCTGGCCTTGTCTGATCGCCGTCGTTGTCACCACCAGCTCGGGCAGCGATGTTCCGATGGAGGCCAGGAAGAAAGCGACGACATACTCAGGCGTCGAGATGGCTACCGCCAGCCTCGTCAAACCCCAGACCGCTCCGGTAGTGCCCGCAGCGACCACGGCGAGAGCCGACAGAACGAGGAAGACCTTCTTCATCTTGGCGGTGGCTTCGAGCTGGAGAGAAAGCTGAGTGTGTGGCGGGGGCGGCCCCCACATGATCGCCGTGCCGATGATCCACGCCGACAGCAGCACGATGGCATCCAGCCGGCTGATGAAGCCGTCGATCATCAGAGCGGCTCCCAGCAGCAGGGCAAAAACCGTCGCTATCCCGATCCTGGCGACACGCTTCTTGGAGATGACAAAGGCCCCTCCGATCAGAGGCAGCAGGCCGAGTACCAGGGTGGCCTGGGTGGCCGCCGACCCAACAGAATCACCGACGTTCAGGTCGCCATGTCCCGAGATTGAGGCCACGATCGAATTGGCGATCTCAGGAAGGTCGGTTCCGATGGCGAGGAGAGTGAACCCCACCGCAAACGGTGGAAGACGAGTCCCTGCGGCCAGGGCGATGGTGTGTGTAACGGCACGGCGGCTCGCCATGACGGACACTGTGAAGCCGGCGCCGACGGCGGCCACCGCCAGCAAGGCGTCTAGAGCATCACCGAGGCTCATCTGTTGGCCTTCTCCTCCGGATCACAAGATCGAAGAGTCGTATGGCCGCCATCGAGAGGATCGATATTCCGATCACCAAGAGCATTGGGTCGAGGTCGAGGGGTGATGCGTGGAAGACCCGGTTACCCAGAGCGGAGTAGATCACTGCGAACTGGAGGATGGCTGAGCCGAGGAGAGAAATCGTCATC
>JAUXMQ010000027.1 GCA_030623125.1 Acidimicrobiia bacterium | reverse complement strand
TGGACGTGATCGTCGACAGCCTGATCCCGGGCCGAGTCCTCGATATCCGCCGGCCGACCGCGTCTGAGATCAAACAGACCTCGGTCATCGAGCTCTCCCTCGACGAGGTCTCGGCCAAGGTGCGCTCGGGGGAGCCCGATGATGATCCTGCTGATCTGATGTCGGATGCGTGGGCAGGCGTCGTTCCATTCACCGTCGTCGCCGGGGAAGCCGAGCCATCAGCCGACCTTCGCCACGGCATCCCGACCCCGGACTATCTCCAGCCGTACGGCCGTCAGCCGTGACCCACTCCGTTGCAACTATTCCCACGTAATGGGTGTTTCTTTCACTGACACATGGACACGCCACGAATTCTGACAACGGCCCACGGGACCAATCGAGAAGCCTTTGCACTGCTCGACTGGGGCTTGTTCGTATCACTGAGCCTGATCTGGGGCGCATCATTTCTGTTCATGGCAATCGGACTCGACGCCTTCCACCCCGGGCTGGTCACATGGCTGAGAGTCGGTTTCGGGGCGGCCGTGATGGCTCTCATCCCGAAGGCCCGCACGACCAAGATCGCCGATTCCCGAGATCGCTCCCGTGTTGGAATCCTCGGCCTCGTCTGGATCGCGCTGCCACTGACTCTTTTCCCGATCGCGCAACTGTGGATCGACTCGGCCGTCGCCGGGATGCTCAACGGCGCCACACCGATCTTCACCGCCCTGCTGGCGACCATCCTTCTCCGGGCCCTCCCCGGACGGCTCCAGATGGCGGGGCTTGCCGTTGGTTTCGTAGGAATCGTGGCGATCGCTCTGCCCTCCACAGGATCCAGTACGACGGCGGCCATCGGTGTGATCATGGTCCTCGTCGCCACCGTCTGCTACGCCGTCGCTCTCAACATGATCGCCCCGCTTCAACAGCGGTACGGATCATTGCCGGTCATCGCCAGGGTCATGTGGGTCGCCGCAGCCGCGGTGACCCCGTTCGGAATCTACGGACTGACACAATCGGTGTTCGCGTGGCCATCGCTGCTCGCATTGCTGGCTGTCGGGATCCTGGGAACAGGAGTGGCCTTCGTGCTCATGGGCACTCTCTCGGGGCGTGTCGGTCCAATACGATCGGCTTTCATCACATACGCGATTCCGGTCGTAGCCATGATTCTCGGAGTCGTGTTCCGCGACGAGATCGTTGCCCCGGTGGTCGTGATCGGTGTGGCCCTGGTAATAGTCGGGGCCCTACTGGCGTCACGACGAGAGGTCTAGCGATGTGACGCTAGGAGTCTGCCGAGATGCCGTCCGGAGAGCCCGCATGGCGAGCTCCTTGTCTCCGAGACGATGGCGAAGCTCACGCTCGAGCCCGCCGATCGGATAGAGATTCTGGGGAGCCCGCGGGTCCTTGTGCCTCGCCGACGCAAAACGGGGAAGCGTGGCGCTGACGCGTGTCGCTATGCGGGCGGCATCCGCCACAGGCTTGTTGGCGTCTATCTCGCAGCGCACCAGTCCACCGGCCGGCCCCTCGTGATTGGCCAATCGGAGATACCAGGAGAACCGGCTCCAGGAGGTTGTGGTGAGAAACAGCGGCGTGCGATATCCGGCAGGCAGCTCGGCCAGAACCGATGCCAGCTCCATCGGCAGATACTGAACCTTCTGGGTCTTTACGTAGCCAACGGCATTGTCGAGATCCCTGGTATGGGAAAGCGGTCCGTCAACAACCACCAGCTCGGCAGTCCCGGCCTTGCGAGCGGCGACCGCCTCGAGATCACCCATTCGCTGCTGGATGCCGAGCCAGAGCTCCTCGGAAGTGGTCCCCTTCGTCGCCTTCACCTCGTAGGTCCCGACGCCGGTGAAGATATCGGCGGCGGGAGCTGAGGTGAAGAGTCCTCTCTCCACCTCGGCGACCTCGATGGTGGCCTTGTCGTTGCAGCGCACGGCACCCGCCGCATAGGTGGCTGCCAGGGCGAAACCCGGAAAGTCAGGCGGTTGATCGATCCAGAGAGTGGCGTCGACACGGCGAACACCATCGATAAAGAGAACATCATCGAGATGATCGACCTCGGGCAACAGCGGCCGCCAGGCGTCAATCGCAAACTCGACCGATGGATCAACGTTTTGGGAAGCGTCGTCGAGCTCCTCTGATGTGGGCGCTCCGTAGTCGGAGTCCCATGCCTCAACAGTGAAGTTCATGAGAGCTTCACCACCTCCGACCCGCCCGGTTCGGAGGACACCACGAATCGAACAGGGGCCCGTGATGCCAGTTCCTTGACGTGGGTGATCACCCCGACCACCAGTCCCTTGCCGGCCAGATCCTCGAGAACCGAGGCAACGGTGTCCAATGACTCATCGTCGAGTGCCCCGAAGCCCTCGTCGAGGATGATGGTGTCGAGCTCGGCGCCCCCGGCAGCGGCCAACGTCTCGGCCAGGGAGAGCGCCAGAGCGAGAGAAACGAGAAATGTCTCACCACCAGAGAGGGTGGACACCCTTCGCGTCTCGTTGGCATTGCGGTGGTCGACAATCGAGAACGTGCCCTCATCGTCAGACTTGAGCGAGTAGCCACCGTCGGACAGCTGAGAAAGAAGGTCATTCGCCCCGGCGACCAGGCCGGCCATCGCTCCGACCATCATCCACTTCTCGAACCCGTTCGCCCTCAGGTGATTGGCCAGACCGGCAGCCACCTCCACCGAGCACTGCGATGCCTGAA
The DNA here is from genome assembly GCA_030623125.1 of Acidimicrobiia bacterium. Lineage (GTDB taxonomy): Bacteria > Actinomycetota > Acidimicrobiia > Spongiisociales > ZC4RG35 > SZUA-217. The sequence goes on along the minus strand of JAUXMQ010000027.1, from coordinate 6,229 downwards.
CCACTTTGGCCAGTTCCGTTGCGTCTCGCTGCGCTTTTTCGATGGCGGCAGCCCTCTGACGGGCTACTTCCAGTTCGGAGGCGACCTGGACAGCGAACGGCTCGACTGTCGGCACAGCGACGCTCTCCAATCTGGACACCAAATCGTCTCTGGCGGTTTGAGCCCCGGTCTTGGCCTCTGTGACTCTGGTTTCGGCACCGGCCCTTTCCGCCGCCAATCTCTGACTGACTTCGTCTCTCCACGCCATGAGCTCCTTCCACTGAACGATCACGTCGTCACTCTCAGGAACCGGCGGGTTCAGATCGGCCACTTTCAACTGAGCCGCAGTGAGGTCTTTTCCCACCCTTCGCACTGAGTCGGCCGTGTCCTCGAGGGTCGAAGCTGCCAAGCTGTGCTCCTCGGAACGGCGCACGACGTCCTCGCGGGACGCGGCGAGACCTGATGACAGTGATAGGACTTCTTTTTCCATTCGCCTGAGGTCTTCCAGGGACGGTGCGGATTTCATCTCGGCGGCCAATTCGTCATGCTGGGCCTTCTGCTCGGAGACACTCGTCTCCAACTGTGTCATCGCATTCGTCGCCTCGTCGAGATCCAGACGCGCCTTCGAGACGGATCTGACGGCGGCATCCTTCTCCTTCTCCAGATCTGCCATTTCAGAAGAGGGAGTGCGGGTCGGTATCGATTCCACCTTGTGGTCACACACAGGGCAGGGATCTCCCACGGTCAACTCGGTGGTGAGGGCGTGGGCAGCATGCGAGATCAGACCGGAGGTAAGACGAAGATTGATCTCGTCTAGGTGCCCCTCTGTCGAGATCAGATTCGCCCGGGTCGTCACCAAACTTTCCCGAGCGCTGTCCAGATCGTGGATCGCCAGCCTCTTCGCGATTTCGCCCAGCCTGATGTGAGACTTCCTGAGAGCCCCTATCTCTTCGACAGACTTGAGGGAGCCAACCTTGGCCTCCAGCTCTCCGCTCTGTCGACGCGCCGCTTCGAGCGCGCTCTCGGCATCGGCAAGCCTCTCCCTGGCAGCCGCCGCCAACTGATCGAGCTCATCGATGCGGTCGGGAGGCTCGATGTCGGTGAGTCGGAGCAAGGATTCCTTGATGTGCTCCACCTCTTCTCTCGCTGCTTCGGAACCAGAATCAAGCCGGGCCAACAGCTTTTCGTCGGCAACGATTGTGTTCGCCATCGCATCGAGGGTGTCGAGACGACCGTTTGCCTCGCTGACGGTCTCCTCATCCGGAAGTTCGACCGCTTCCAGTTGATGTCGAGCCATGGAGGCGCGGTCGTTGGCCACTGACTCCCGGGTCTTGGCCAAAGAGCGGACTGCCGAATAGACATCCAGGCCAAGCAGGTTCCGCAGCAAGGATTGGCGCTCTGCCTTCGGGGAGGTGAGGAAGCGGGCAAACTCACCCTGAGGCAGCACAACGGTCCTCGTGAAATCGTCGAAACGAAGACTGAGAAGGTCCTCTACCTGCCGGGTGACATCGTCGGCGCCATCGGCGAGGACCTTGTCACCTCTCTGGAGCCGGGCTTCCTTGACTGTGGCTCCTGACTTGGTCCGCTCCGCCATTCGCACCGCGGTGTAGGTCACCCCGCCGACCTCGAAGTCGACCGCCACCCTGGCACGCACGGCGCCGGCGGATATGACGGGCTCCACCGCATTGCCCCCAAGACGGGGCACACGCCCGTACAGGGCAAAGATCATCGCGTCGACGAGACTCGACTTTCCCGACCCGGTAGGCCCGGAAAGTGAGAAGAACTCGACGTCTTCCAGATCCAGCTCGACGGCAGATCGATAGGCGGAGAAGCCTTCGGCACGGATACGAAGCGGTCTCAAATCCGCCTCCTCATTTCACAGCCTCGTCGAGGAGTTCGGCGAACAGAGACTCCATGAGGGGATCCTCAACGCCTTTCTCGGTGAGATACCGGTGAAACGCCTCCGTCGGCTTCAGTTTCTGACGTGACTCCGGTTCGCGTTTCACCGGCTCCGTCGATTCGAGTACCACCTCGACGACTTCGGGAATGGCGGCGCGGACCTCGTCGGACAGCCCAACCCTTGCCTTCTCGACAAGCACGACCTTGACGTAAGCGTTGGCGACATCGTCGGAATGAGCCAGGACCTCGTCGAGGGTCCCCCGAATCGTCTTCAGCCGCCGCCCTTCCGAGAGCGGGACCGCGGTGACCTTGGCCGGGAGCCCGGGCGAAGCCTCTACGAGGAGGACGCCCTTCTGGTCCGAGACCTCGCCGAAGTCGAGTTGGAGCGGGGAGCCTGAGTACCAGACGGCGCCGGAGTGCGGCATCTTCTGCTGACGATGGAGATGGCCAAGGGCGACGTAGGAGAGGTGGCCAGGGAACAAGCTCGACGGAATCGCGTATCCAAAGATGTGAGCCTGACGCTCCCCACCCCCGGCGAGCCCTCCATAGACGGTGAGATGGCTCACTAGGACATTCACCGTCTCAGCCGTCATGTCCCCGGTCAGGCTCTCGACAATCCTCCGCAGCCGATCCTCGAACAACCCGGCGTGCTGGTCGGGATCGGAGCCCATGATGTCCTCGGTCTTGACGATGCCACGCTGAGAGACGAATGGCAGAAGCGCGAGTTTCACCCCGAAGTCCTCGAGTTCGATCGTACCGCCATCGTGTGGCGAGCGGGGTGTCCCCACCACGGTCACGCGACCCATCTCGAGCAGGGGCGCGACCGCATCCAGCCGGGCGGCGCTGTCGTGATTGCCGGCGACCACGACAACGGGCGAGACTTCGGCCAGATCGAGCAGCGCCCGCCATACGATCTCCTCCGACAGGGCGGTTGGCGACGAAGCGTCGAAAAGATCTCCGGCAACGACGGTGAGATCGACTTCGCTCGAGACCGCGATCTCGATCAGCTCTCCGAGAACCGCCTTGTGCTCCTCGGACCGATTCCGGCCCCGAATACGCCGGCCCACATGCCAATCGGATGTGTGGAGGATCTTGACTGCCATGAGACCTACAGGTCCTCGAACGGGTCGTCAGGCCCGGCATCACTGAGCACCGGAACCGCCTCAGAGGCACGCGTCGCCCATGCGGGAAACGGAAATTCGAGAACCAGTGGCACCGGCAACTGGGGCTGGGTGAGGATCATCGTTCCCGGCTTGAGGATCGTGGCGCGCTGACGATGAACGGAAGGGAGGAATCCGTATTCCTCTCTCGCTGCCTCCGCCGAGTCGAGACGACCCACGACGCGTATCGAGGAGTTGGCGATGATCCTTCTTTCCACTTCGGAAGCCGTCTGTTGGGCTCCGATCAGGATCACTCCCAGCGATCGGCCCCTCTCCGCGATGTCGAGAAGGATCTCCTTGATCGGGCTGGTTCCCTCTCGTGGCGCGTACTTGTTCAATTCGTCAAGCACCACCAGGAGAAGCTCTTCGCTTTGACCGGCTCTCTCCTTCTCATCAAAGGCCCTCCTCAAAGTGACACCGACGACAAATCGTTTGGCTCGATCGTTCAAGTTGTGCAGGTCGACCACGGTGACCTGGCTTTGATCGAGTTCGATGCGGTGACGTTGCGGGTCGGGGACATCGGAGCGGATCAGCCTGCCGAGATGACGCACCGACCCTTGAAGTCGCCGGACAAAGGCGTTGATAGTTCCTGTCCCCATGGCCGGACCGGCCCATTGATAGCGATGGTCCTCGGACTGAACTCGATCTGTGATGAGATCGGCCAGCTCCCTGAAGGTCCGCATCGCCACGCCGTCGATGACCGCTGCACCGCTGTCATCCGGCTCGGCGCGTCGAAGCTGCGCCATGACGTTGTAGACCACGGTGGTGTACTGGGCGCGATCGTCCTCGGCGTCCGCGAACAGGAAAGGCAGGAGGTCCTGGGAACAGAACTCGTGGATGCTCCAGAAGAAGGAGGTGACATCGGATCGCGAGGCGACGTCGGCGGTTGCCTTCGGGTCGTCGAGACGGGGCGGAGCGAAGCCGGCGACCGACTCGAAAGGAGTCGATGGAAGCTCGAGGTTGGCATAGCGGACACGCGCTTCATCGTCGAGACGCGAGTTGACCCGGTCGAGATGGAGCAGGTCCTCCCCCTTGACATTGAAGACCAGGGCCTTGGTGTTGACGGCAGCCTTGCCCAACACCCCTGAGGTGAACAGCGAGTGCAAGAGGAAGGTCGCATAGCTCGTCTTGGTTGCCACGCCCGATATCCCCGAGATGTTGACGTGGGCGCCGCGCTCACCGTTGAGAAACTCGAGGTTGACCCAGAGGGGCTCACCGTTTCGAGCCGCCCCCACCGGGAACCTGCGCTCCATCTGGTCGAAGAACAGGGCACGCTCGCGCTCGTCACCTTCGGCAATGCGGACCGGCTCACCCGGTCTGGGTGGCACAAAGACCTCTGGCTCGAACCGTGTCGCGGTGACGTGAGCGGCCTCGGACACCTCAGCAGGAAGAATGCCGTCCTCGATCAAAAACACATCGGAGTCGAACCGGGCGCCTTCGTGACGGGCCACCACCTGACCCACGGTGCCGTACATACGTACGACCTCACCGCCTGGCAGGACACGCTTCAACGCCACGACATCATCGAGTTGGATGAACTCGCCGGCGGCAACCCCCACCCAGAACTCGAGGGGTGTTGCATCCTTGGTCCCGAGGACCCTTCCAACCATCTTCTCCATCTGCGCCGAGATTAAACGTCCTCCATGACAGATTTGGGCTGCAACACGAGGATCCGCGACTGAAAGCCCCCCATGAGCCAAGATGCTCACCAATGAGCATGCTCTTCGTCATTCTGGTTGGTCTTGCCGGTGGCCTCGCCGGAGCGCTCCAGTCCCAATCCCTCGGCATCATGGAAGACAGGGCGGGAACCCTCGTCTCCACGTTCGTAACCTACGCCGGTGGCGGCTTAGCAGTAGGGCTGCTGATGCTGGCGATGGGCGGCGCCCGGCTCTCCGATCTTCGGGAGGTCCCATGGTGGGCATTCACGGCCGGTCTGATGGGCCTGGTCGTGGTGGCGTCCCTGGGAATCACTGTGTCCCGACTCGGACTCGGATCCGGACTCACCCTGTTCACAGGGGCAACCCTGATTCTGGCGGCTCTAATCGACCATCTCGGTTTGTTTGCCGAGGCCAACACTCTCGACCCGAGACGACTGGCCGGGGTGACCTTCGTCATCTTCGGCACCTGGCTGGTGGTCGGCGGAAGCTGAAATCAGCTAACCCAAGGCAATCGCAGCCAGGGCAACCAGTGTCATCACAATCCCGAACACCTGACGACCTCGAAGGTGCTCCTGGTTGACGACCCTGGCCAGAACCACCGTCACCACGGGATAGAAGGCAGAAGAGACCGCGACGAGGGCCAGCGGCCCAACACGAAGCCCCGCCAGAAGTGCGATGTTTCCGGCGACGTCGAGGAGCCCGCTTCCGATCACGACGCCGCGTGGCACCTGAGCAAATCCAGTCACCTTCCACATGCCGATTGCCGCCACGACAAGGACCACCACCATCGTCGCCGCGCGCGCCGTTATCAGCGGGAGCAACTCCGAACCGGCGCTCGTTCGATCGATGATCACCAGATAGCCCCCAAAACCAAGACCGGCGATGACGCCGAAACCGACCCCTCCCCAGGGGAGATTGCCCGGATCGGCAACCCATGAGCTGAGGACGATTGCGGGAATCGCCAGCCCCACACCCAGCCATGCAAGGGTCGACGGGCGCTCTCCGGTTGCCACCGCGGCGACAACCGGCAGAATCGCCGCAACCGCACCGGCCGCAGGAGCAACCGCGGCGGCGTGCCCTTTTCCCAGCCCTGCGAACAGGAACACCAACCCCAAGGCTCCCGCCGTTCCGGCTGCCGCACCGATGGCAAAATCGGCACCCGATGCCGAGCCCCCGTTGACCAGGGCAATCACCGAGACCAGTGGGAAGGAAACGACACCAGCCCACAGGACGATCGCAGCCGCCGGTGCCCGCTTTGCCCCCTCGCCCCCTAGGAAATCGCCAAAGCCGTAGAAAAGAGAGGTGAGGCCCCCAAGGAGAATCCCCACTTCAGTCGGAGACTCCCCGCGCTCCTTGGCCGGCCAGCGCGGACCGAATCGAAGAGGCTGACTCGTCCAACTCCTCGCGATTGACTGATGCCGCGGCGTTGGCAAAGTCGAGGTCGTGGACACCATCGATGGGAACGAGGTGAATGTGGAGATGTGGCACTTCCAGCCCGGCGATGATCAGACCGACCCTGTTTGGCGAAAAGAC
>JAUXMQ010000015.1 GCA_030623125.1 Acidimicrobiia bacterium | reverse complement strand
CGGCTTCGTCGGCGAGCCGGCGAAGCTTCATCTCGATCTGCTGCGATCGATCGTGAGATCCGGGGCGATCCCGATTCTCACCTGTCTCGGTGTGGCCCCTGGGGGGCAGTTGGTGAACATGAACGCCGACTCGGCCACGCGTTTCCTGGTCCGCGAGATCCAACCGATGAAGATCATCTTCCTTGTCGACAGCGGTGGTCTCCGTGACGGGGAGGGCCGGATACTCGAGTCGATCAACCTCGCTTCTGACTTCGACGACCTGATGAGTCAGGATTGGGTCCACTCCGGAATGAGGCTCAAACTCGCCGAGATCCGCCGTCTTCTCGACGACACTCCCCCTTCGACCTCGGTGTCGATCACCAGCCCTGCCACCCTGGTCAGAGAGCTGTTCACCCACGGAGGTGCAGGCACCCTCGTCCGCAAGGGCGAGAAGATCGTCAAATACGAGGATAAGGCCGATCTCGACCGGGAGCGCGTCGAACATCTCATCCAGGGTGCGTTTGGTCGAAAGTTGGAGCCTCGCTGGTGGAACGACCTGGCCCTGTCTGCCGCCTATGTCTCCGTAAGTTACCGGGCCGGCGCGGTGGTGACCCGAATTGACGACTTCGCCTATCTCGACAAGTTCGCGATTCATGAGAGCGCCCAGGGAGAAGGGCTGGCAAGAACTGTCTGGACCTATGTGACAAAGGACTTCCCGGTGCTCTTCTGGAGATCGAGAAGCGACAATCGTTTCAACGCCTTCTATGCCAAGGAGGCCGAGGGTTCGGTGAAGCAAGGCCACTGGACCATCTACTGGATGGGTGAGAGCGACTTCGACAGGATCAGCCAGGCGGTAAAGAGACTGAGCGAGCTGCCTGCAGCCTTCCATAGGGACTCTTCCGGTGTCTGAAGCCAAGTCCGTCGGCGTCGTCGGCGCCCGCGGATACACCGGCAGCGAACTGCTCAAGCTCCTCGGCGGCCACCCTGGATTGTCTGTGGAGTATGCGGGGTCGAGAGAGAAGGCGGGTCGCCCGGTTCCCGAGATCGACCGGCTCACATTTGGGGACCTGGACGCCGAGGGGGTCGCCCAACTGGGGTTGGATGCGGTGTTTCTCGCTCTTCCCGACGGTGTCGGCAGACCATTCACCTCCGCCCTTCCCGCCGACACCGTGATCGTCGACATCTCCTCAGATCACCGTTTCGACGACAGCTGGATCTACGGTCTCCCCGAGCTCAATAGGGCCAAGATCGCTGGAGCGCGACGAGTCGCCAATCCGGGTTGCTACGCGACCGTCATGCAGCTCGTGCTGGCGCCTTTTGTGGATGATCTCGATGGAGTGCCGGCCGTGTTCGGGGTCTCGGGATACTCCGGGGCCGGCACCACCCCATCGACGAAGAACGATCCGGCTCGTCTCGCCGACAACCTGTTGCCTTACAAACTCGTGGGCCACAATCATGAGCGAGAGGCCACCCGACACCTGGGTCATCCGGTTCGTTTCATGCCCCACGTTCATCAGGCGTTTCGGGGTCTTCTCATAACCTCCCACATTCCGTTATCGACTCCGATCACCCGCGCAGATGCGTTGCAGCGTTTGGTTGATGCCTATGCAGACGAGCCTCTGATCGACATTCATGAGAGGATTCCCGAGTTGCGCGACGGCGCCGGTCGGTTGGGCATCGTGCTTGGCGGCGTGGAAGTGAGTGAGGATGGCCGAAACGTGGTGGTGGTGGGTGCCGAGGACAACCTTCTCAAGGGAGCAGCAGTTCAGGCCGTCCAGAATCTCAATCTCGCCTACGGCCTGCCGGAGTTCGCCGCAATCCTCTGAAGCTGAATAACTTGTTCCCATGGCGTACACCGCAATCGAGCTGATCGAAACCAAACGTGATCGCAGTGTTCTCTCACCCGACGCCATCGAATGGCTCATTGGTGCATACACCGATGGCAGTGTTCCCGACTATCAGATGTCGGCGATGGCAATGGCGATTCTGCTGAACGGGATGAACAGCGATGAGCTCACCGCGTGGACCGAGGCGATGCTCCACTCGGGCGAGGTGATGGACTTCTCTGAAATCGCTGCCGCCAAGGTCGATAAACACTCGACCGGGGGTGTGGGAGACAAGATCTCGATTCCGCTGGTACCGGTGGTAGCGGCATGCGGTGTCTATGTGCCAATGATATCGGGACGCGGGCTGGGCCATACCGGGGGGACGCTCGACAAACTGGAGTCAATCCCGGGCTTCACCACCGGTCTCACCCCTGACGAATTCAGAAAGGTTCTCACCGAACATGGCCTCGTACTCGCCGGACAGTCGGAAACCATGGTTCCCGCAGACCGCAAGCTCTACGCTTTACGGGACGTCACGGGCACCGTCCCTTCGATCCCGCTGATTGCCAGCTCGATCATGTCAAAGAAGCTGGCAGAGGGTCTCGACGGCCTCCTCCTCGACGTGAAGACAGGCTCAGGTGCGTTCATGAAGGATCTCGTTCATGCTCGAGCACTGGCACATACGATGGTTGGGATCGGTGCCTCCCACGAAGTCGACACCGTCGCCTTCATTACTTCGATGAGCCAGCCCCTCGGAAACGAGGTGGGGAACGCCAACGAGATCAAGGAGTCGATCGACGTACTCAGAGGCGAGGGCCCCGCCGATGTGAGCGAACTAACCATGGTGTTCGGCGAGACGATGCTCGAGTTGGCCGGGGTCGACGGAGGTCGCGAGCGACTCGACGACGCAATCAGGTCCGGAGCGGCTCTTCAGAAGTTCATCGACGTGACCGAGGCCCATGGAGGCGACGCCTCGGTCATCGAAGACCCATCTTTGCTTGTCAGGGCGCCACACGAGGCGGTGATAGCTGCCCCCGCTGACGGCTACGTGACACGTTGCGATGCATTCATCATCGGCGTCAGCGCGACATGGCTTGGAGCCGGGCGTGAGCGCAAGAAGGACATCCCCGACCCTGGAGTGGGAATCACGCTCAAGGCAAAGATCGGAGATGAGGTCGCCAAAGGAGATCCGCTCGCGATCGTACGTTATGGCGACCAAACAAAGTGGGAAACTCAGAGCGACACGCTTTCTTCGGCTTGGACGGTCTCCGAACGGCCCGTTTCGGCACCAGAACTGATCATCGAAAGAGTTGACGTCACCACGATTTGACCCTGGATCAGATAGTCCGGGCGGCAGTTACCATCGCCGCCGAATTCGAATAAGGAGCAATGCGGTATGAAGGTTGTCGTCTGTGTCAAGCAGATCCCTGATCCGGCCACCCCCTACACCCTCGAAGAGGGAACACACTGGTTGACACGCCCTGACGACCAGATCCTCGACGACACCGACCGCTATGGGGTGGAAATGGGTCTTCAGCTAGCTCAGGCCAACGAGGGAACGCTCACATTGGTGAGCATGGGACCTGCCGGCAACGCCCAGGGAATTCGCCAGGCCCTGGCCATGGGTGCCGACAAGGCAATCATCATCGAAGATGACACTCTCCGTGGCGCCGATGCTCTGACGACGTCGAGAGTTCTCGCTGCCGCCATCGAGAGGGAGGGCTTTGATCTGGTCATAGCCGGCACCGAGTCGACCGATGGATACTCAGGAGTCATTCCTCAGATGCTCGCCGAGCACCTCGGCACTCCCGCACTCACCTATGCGAAAAACGTCGGTATCGGCGACGGGACGGTAACCATCGATCGTCAGACCGACGACGGCTACGACGTGGTGGAGTCAGATCTGCCCGCTGTCATATCGGTGACGGCTGGCGTTGTCGAGCCTCGTTATCCCACCTTCAAAGGGATCATGGACGCCAAGAAGAAGCCGGTGGAGCATCTGACGCTTGACGATCTCGGTGTCGAGACCTCGTCTGATCAGAAGGTCACGTCGATCTCGGATGCGACTGAGAGGGAGGCGGGTCAGAAGATTGAAGACGACGGTGTGGCCTACCAGGCCATTGTCGCGCTCCTCGAAGAGAGAAAGGTGATCTGAGATGGCGTCGGTGTGGGTGTTCATCGAAGAAGTCAATGCAACTCCGTCGGTCCTGGGACTCGAGCTTCTGACCAAGGCCAGAACGCTTGGCGAGGTGACCGCTGTGTACCTCGGGACCGGGAGCGACGAAGCATTCGCCGTCCTGGGCGAGCACGGGTCCAGCTCGGTGCTACACGCAGACAGCGGCGACCGACTCCCGTCCGGACCACTCGCCTCCGCCCTCGCCCACCGGATGGCCGCCGAGCCGCCGGAACTGATCTTGTTCGGCCAGGCCTACACCGACAGGGACGTAGCCGGACGTCTTGCCGCTCGACTGGGCGTCGGAGTTCTGGCCAATGCATCGGATGTCCGTCTGACAGACGAAGGTGTGGAGACGGATCACGAGATCTTTGGTGGCAGCCAGATCGCCACCGCCTCGGCATCGAAAGGCCCGTTCCTGGTGCTGATTCGTCCCAAGTCGTTCTCCGCAGAGGCGACAGGAGGAGAGGCCCCGTCGGTCATCAGTCTCGATCTTCCCGATGTCGGCGTCTCGGAGGCGAAGGTTGTGGAATCGCATGTCGAAGAGCGCGAAGGGCCACAGCTTGGTGATGCCGGCGTCGTCGTAGCCGGGGGACGCGGTCTTGGTTCGGCCGAGGGCTACGAGTTGGTCGAGGAACTCGCCAAGCAGTTGGGCGCCGCCACCGGCGCCACAAGGGCCATTGTCGATGCAGGCTGGGTCCCATATGCGAAACAGGTGGGGCAGACGGGCAAGACCGTCAAGCCTGACGTCTACATCGCCGTCGGCATCTCGGGGGCGATGCAGCATCTTGTCGGCATGAAGGACGCCGGCACTATCGTCGCCATCAACAAGGATCCCGATGCCCCCATATTCTCGGTGGCCGACCTCGGGATCGTGGGTGACGTCCACAAGGTGCTTCCCCAACTGATCGAGGCGCTCGAAAGCCGCTGACCGATAGCCAGGAAAACGCGTAGACTTCCCTAATGCACGCCCGGATCACTTTCGCCGTGCTGACGCTGACAGTCGCTGCCTGCGGCACGGCGGGTGAGACGGCGACCACCACTGCCACCGATTCAGAACCCACGACCACGGTCGCACCCGAAACAACGACCAGCATTGCCGGGACAACCACGAGTGCGCCGGCCGAGGAGACGACTACCACGACACCCCCGGTTTTCGGTGCTCGGTTCGTGCTCACCAGCGTCTCGTTCGGAGATGGAGGAATGGTCGTCATCACCAACATCGGTGATGAGGCCGGAAACCTCGCCGGGCACTTCCTGTGTCAGCGGCCCTCCTACTTCGCTATCCCTGACGTCGAGGTGCCGGCCGGCGGGTTCGTGGCCATCAGCACCGGAGGGAGCGTGTTCCTTCCCCCGCCCGGCGCGATCACCATCGACGAGATTGCCGCCATCGGCACGCTCAAACCCGTCGACGGCGAAGTCGGGTTGTATACGTCAGCGCTTTTCGGCTCGGCGACCGACATCATCAGCTATGTGGAATGGGGCAGTTCAGGACACGGGCGCAGTTCGGTGGCCGTCGAGGCCGGGATTTGGAGCGGCTTCGTTCAGACGACCGTCGACAGTCTGACGATCCTGGCAAATACCGCGCCTCCCGCCGAGGCCGCCCATTGGGACGTTGGTTGAGAGTCAGAGGTTGAATTGGTGAGGCAACAGCTCTTCGAGGGTGTGCTCCCGGACGACTGAGCCATCCCCGGCCGTAACGATCACCTTCTCGACGCCGAATTCCGCCATCTCCTGACGGCAGCGACCACACGGGTATGCCCCTTCGACGTTGTCCGCGTCGATACAGGCGACCGCAATACAGACGATCTTTCGGACACCCCGGGAGACGGCCGTGTTGATCGCGGTGGATTCTGCGCAGGAGGAGACCGGGTAGGAGGCATTCTCGATGTTGGCGCCTGTGAAGATCTCCCCATCCGCGCTCACCACAACGGCGCCAACCCGAAAGTGCGAGTACGGGGAGTATGAGCCCTCAGCAGCCTCTCGTGCCGCCACCGCAAGTTGATCGTTGTTCATGATTCCTCCAGCAATGCGTCGATAAAGCTATCCGGGTCGAACGCCATCAGGTCGTCTAATCCTTCTCCCACACCGATTAGCTTCACCGGAACACCAAGATCCTTCTCCACGGCGATGATGATGCCTCCTCGGGCGGTGCTATCAAGCTTTGTGAGGATGATGCCCGTGACCGGCACCGTCTCCGCGAACTCGCGCACCTGGGCCAGACCGTTCTGTCCCGCAGTCGCATCCAGAACCAAGAGCACCTCGTCGACAGCACCCTCACCGGCGGCAACCCGGTGGATCTTGGCCAACTCCGCCATCAGATTCTTGTTTCCGTGGAGCCGCCCAGCCGTATCGATGATCACGACATCGGTCCCCTTGGCTCGAGCCGAGGTCAGAGTGTCAAAGGCGACGGAGGCAGGGTCGCCGCCGGCCTGGCCTCCCACCACGTCGACTCCAACACGGTCTCCCCATGTCTGAAGTTGCTCGGCGGCGGCCGCCCGATAGGTGTCCGCTGCACCGAGAATCACGGTCTTGTTGTCGTCCTTGAGTCGTTTGGCCAGTTTGGCGACCGTCGTTGTCTTCCCGGTGCCGTTGACTCCCACCACCAGCCACACAGACGGCTGGCTCCTCGTAGCCAGCCCGCGCTCCCCATCGCCTAATTCTCCGCGGAGTCGCGTGGACAATGCTTCCTTCGCCTCCTGGGCAGTCTCTGGATTGGTGGAACGGACACCATCCACGATGTGACTGGCTGCATCGACGCCGACATCCGCAGCGAGGAGGGCGTCTTCGATCTCGCCCCATGTGGAATCGTCGATTCCCGAGCTCCACGCTTTGCGAAGAGCAACCCCAAGAGCACCCGCCGTTCTTGCCAGCCTGTTCCCTTCGACGACGGAGCCCTTGGTCTCTCCTCTCCGGCGAGACAACAACAGCCCAATGATCATCGCGACGACGGCAATGACCGCGAGGGCGACCAGTATCGAGTTATCCATGCGGATCCCGAATCTATGCCACCTGTTCGGAAACGACCATCGCCATGTCCTTCCGGATGGCCTGTGACGAACCACCGGGCTCCATGGTCACCCCATACAGGACGTCGGCGGCTTCCATCGTCTGCTGCTGATGAGTCACGATGAGAAGCTGGGCTCTCTGCTTGAACTCGTCGACGATGCGGAGAAAGCGGCGCAGGTTGGTGTCGTCGAGGGCGGCCTCCACTTCGTCCAGGACATAAAAGGGGCTCGGCCGGGCTTCAAACACGGCGAACAGAAACGCCAGTGCCGCAAGACTGCGCTCGCCACCGGAGAGCAGGGTCATCTGGCTGACCTTCTTCCCCAGTGGCTGGGCATCAATCGCCACACCTGAATGGATGGCGTCGCGGTCGATCACCCGGAGCCTGCCGCGTCCGCCGGGAAAGAGAACGGCGAAGTACCGCTCGTATGCTTCAGCCACCTCACTGAAAGCAGCCTGGAAACGCTGCTCGATTTCTTCTTCCAGGGCTGTGATGACCTTTCGGAGCTCAGACCGGGATGACTCGATGTCACTCATCTGATCCGACAGGAAGGTGTGACGCTCATCCAACTCCCGGAACTCTTCGGCGGCCAGAGGGTTGATCGGCCCAAGACGGCTCAGCTGCGCGCTCTTCGACTCGAGGAGCTCCTCGAGATTGGTGTCCTTGGGGAGTTCGGGTCGCGAAGCACCCATTGCCGCGTCGACATCGGAATCGGCATCACGTCGAATCGACTCGACAACAGCCTCTCGATGGAGACGAAGCTCCGCGAGTGTGACGTCGAGCTCGGCGGCGCGCTCCCGAGCATTGTTGATGGACGTGAGAAGTGAATCGTGCTCGTCGCGCACAGCCTCGAGATCTCCCAGGGCTCCCTCGTTCTCATTTCGCAGTCGAGTCTGGCGGTCTCTCAGCTCCTCGATACGACGCGAAAGCACCGACAAGGCGCGACGGGCGAACTCTTCTACTTCAGCGAGTTTGCCCGGGTCGGATTCCGGCTCATGGCCGGAATCGAGTCGCTGTGCTTCGCGATCGATGCGGGCCAATCTCTCCTGAAGAAGACGCTCGCGCTCAACGATGCTTCGAAGTTTCCCTGCGGCATCCTGCCATTGGGAACGGCCTAGCTCGCGATCGGCACCCACCTGGACACGACGTGCCTCCAGCTCGTCCCAGACCCTCATCTGCTCCGCCTCGTCGCCTTCGAGGGCCTCGAGACGGGATCTCAACTCTGCAATCTGACGTCGGCCCTGGTCAATCGTGTCGGTCAATGAAGTTTTACGCTCGTCCAACCTGGTCTGTTCCTCCTGAACTGAGTCAACCGACTTCTGGAGACTCCGCATGGCTTCTGATCGTCCGGCCAATCCGGCCTCCGCCGCCTCGAGCCTTTCGAGAGCCGACCTCTCCACCTCGCGGCTGGCGTCAAAGTCACGTCGAGCGGCATTGTGAATCGACTCGGCGCGAGCCAGGGCTGTCGACGATCCTTCAAGTGCGACCTCTGCGGCCTCCAACATTGCCAATCCAGCGCCGTCTGGATTGGCAATGTGCACGCCATAGACGGAGATGAGATCGCCCTCGGGAGTCACGGCACGGAGAGCCGGGTACTTGGCAATCAGGTCCCATCCGCTCACCCAGCCTTCGACCAGGACGACATCACCTAGAAGCCGTGTGGCCAGACCCGGATGGGCCCCGGGCCCGAGCCGGTCGATCAAGGCGTCGACACCGAGGTTTGCGGCGACTTCCTTGGCGGGAGCTGAGCCCTCAGACATGGCCGATACCACCGGAACGGACCCTCCGCCGGACCCCTTCACACTCTCCACAACATTGCGGACAGCGTCAACATCCTCGAACGCGACCGCATTCACCCAACGACCAAGGGCGGCGTCGACAGCAGCCTCCATTCCCTCGGGAATGTCGAGTTGGGATGTCAAGGATCCGACAACTCCTTTGGCCCCTTCCGCCAATTTGCGCGCTTCAGCGTCGAAGCGGCCTTCGATGCCGGCTTTGATGGCATCAATCCTGGCTTCCGTTGAGGCCACTTCCAAACGACTGCCACTCCTGGTCTCCTCGGCTGCAGACCAGGCCTCCTGGTCTGCTACTCGCCGGGTCGAGGCGTCGTCATAGATTGCCTGAATCGTGGTGATCTCCTCGTCGATTCTCTGGATCTCAGCGTTGATTCGATCCACTTCGGCTGTTTCGTCACGTCTCTGGGAACCAAGTACCTCGAGTCGGTGGGTTACCCCCTTTTGCTCGCGCTCATCGCGGATCTGGGCCGACTCCAAAGCGCTGACCTCTCCTCGCGCAGCGGCGAGAGCCCCTTCTGACGAAAGAGCGCTCTGGGTGGCAACGGCACGCTCTTCGTCTTCAAGCCGACGGAACCTCGACTCGGCGGCATCGGCCACCGACGCCGCCTCCCGGCGATCCCCATCGATGGAGAGAAGCTCTGCGTTAATGGCTTGTTTCTCGTTCTCGAGGTCATCCCGCCGCTCAACGACGGCCTCACGCCGGCCGCTGACGGCGCGACGGCGCTCGTTGGCGACTGAGGTGACACTTCGAAGACGCTCACTGGTCGTCTCCAGCAACGCGGCGGCGGAGGTGTCGCGATCGAGGTCGACTCTCACCTGGCCTGCCGTTTCGGTGAGTGTTGCCAGCCTGGTGGACAGATCTTCAACCTTGCGACGATCAACGTCGAGGTCTTCGTGAAGCCGGGACTTCTCTGAGGTAGCGATTGTGAGATCTCGATCGTGACAGGCCAGGGCTTCACCGCCCAGGTAGAGCCGCAGGGCCTTCACTTCACCCTTCAGGCCGTCGTATCGCTCGGTGGCGCGCGCTTGTCGCCGGAGCGGGCGCATCTGACGTTCAATCTCGCCAAGCAGGTCGTGAAGACGAACAAGGTCATCGTCGGTTCTCTCCAGACGGCGTTCGGAGCGTTCCTTGCGTCGACGATGTTTGAGAATTCCGGCTGCCTCCTCGATAACAGCACGGTGCTCCTCGGGTGAGGCGTTGAGCACGGTGCCGATTTCACCCTGGCCGATGATCACATGCTGGTGACGCCCGACACCGGAATCGGAGAGCAGATCCTGGATGTCGAGAAGACGACAGTTCACACCGTTGAGCTCGTAATCACTCGAGCCATCTCGATAGAGCCGCCTCGTGATCGAGACCTCATCGAGATCGAGGTCGATCATCCGCTCGGCGTTATCAACCACCAGGGTCACCTCCGCTCTACCCAGCGAAGGGCGGGTCGCCGTGCCGGCGAAGATGACATCCTCCATCTTCTGGGTGCGGAGAGTCTTGGTGGACTGCGTGCCCAGGACCCATGACAGAGCGTCAACGAGATTGGACTTACCTGAGCCGTTGGGGCCGACGACAACCGTCACACCCGGACGGAACTCGAGACGCGTGCGGTCGGCAAACGACTTGAATCCTGTGAGTTTTAGTGACTTCAGATACACAGCTGACTACCTGACGAATAAACACGTCTGTGATTGCCTTGACACCAAAGGCTAACGAAGACCAGTTGTCTAGCCGGTTATTGCCGCATTGGGATGGATGAAGAAGTCGGTCAGGGTCACATCGGGCTGCGCCGTCTCCGACTCGACCCCACTGACGGCCGACATAGACGGGCCGGCCCATGCCCACGCGATCAGACGGTCAAGAGCATCGATTTCCCCTTGAGCAAACAGCTCGACCCTCCCGTCCGGGAGATTGCGCACCCACCCAGCCAGATCGAGCGATCGGGCAACACTCCGACACGACTGTCGATAGCCGACTTCCTGGACCCGGCCGCTGACCCACGCATG
>JAUXMQ010000245.1 GCA_030623125.1 Acidimicrobiia bacterium | reverse complement strand
TCTTGTACTCACGTCGGGAGAGACCGCGATGCCAAGACCGAGTTCCTTTCGGGCGTCCTTGATCGAGCGCAACCTGGGGTAGTAGCCGACTTCGGCGCCAATGACGGTCACTTCTCCGACATCGCCGCAGAATCGGGAGCACACGTTGTTGCCATCGACGGCGACGAGGCGGTACTCGACGACCTCTACCACGGCAGTCGTGGCAAGAACCTATCGATAGTCGTCTCCGATCTGGCTAACCCGACCCCCTCTCAAGGGTGGGCCGGCAAAGAGCGACCCGGTCTTTTCGAGAGAGTGAAACCCGACGTCATCATCGCATACGGAGTCATCCATCACCTCATCTATACGGCGAGTATCCCGCCGCGGGCAGTCATGGGGTGGTTGGCAAGCTTCGACTGCGTCGTGGCTGTGGAGTTCGTTGCGCCCACCGATGAGATGGTCGCCAAGCTCACCGCCAACAAGCTCGCCCGGGAGTTGCACCATGGGCGCACCGAGAAAGAGTTTCGCGGGATCATCGCGGATATGTTCGATGTGCGATCGGAGCGGACGCTCGAATCCGGCACTCGCATCCTGTTTGAGCTGAGACCCCAACAGAACTACTAGCGGGTCAGGCGCGCCGGGTCTCCGACTGCGTAAGTGCCAAACTCTGCCACAACCGTCAGCTGGTCGACGTCCGGGGGCACTAGTCCGCTCTCGATGTCAAACGAGAAGCCTGACACGAGCAGATCGTCACTGTCGAACCACCGAACCACGTTCTTGTTCTCCCGGTCGGGTGGGCCATAAGCGATGAGAGTTTCACCGGCGAACACATAGATCATGTCGGGTGTCTGCTTACGGGTGACATCGGCGGCCCAGCCGGCAACCGTCCAGCCATCATCAATCGATGCGACATTGTCCACCTGGATCCGACGACTGCCCTCAGACCGGACATCGAGAACACGACCCTCGTGGGTGACCAATTCCAGTGACAGGACATCCGCCGAGCCGGACACCCATCCTCCTCCGTCCACTGGCACGAGTATGTCGATCTCGTTGTGCCCATCAATCAGAAGTGCCTCGTCGATCATTCCCCGGATGGCTCCTCCGCCCGGACTATCCCGGGCGACAAACCCAACTCCGCCAACCCTTCCGTTCACGATCAGAAGCAGATCGTTCGATGTGACCTCGGGGGGAAGCTCGATACGACCGGTCAGCAGTGTCTGGACCATGCCTGTATCCGTGTCGAGCTCCGCGAGGGAGGCGCCGTGCTCTAGAGACCAGCGCAGTTCGTCGCTGTCGTTGACGATGAGCCCATCCACCGACTGACCCACCAGGGCGCGATAGGGGCCCACGGCCGCGACGCCGGCCCAACTCGCCTGATCGGGGATCCAGACGTGGTTTCGACTGACTTGTTCGAACAGAACACCGAGGTCGGTATCTGCACCATCGGTGTTACAACACCAGGGAACCGGCTCGTGAGGTCGATCAACACCCTCGATGTGAAGCAGAGACACACCATCGAACGCCCAGGTGTCAGACACCTCCAGAACCTCTGCAATCGTTGGCATTATGTCGATACCGAAGACCGGTTCGTCTATGACCTCCCCGACGATCTGGTTGGGATACTTGACGAACAACGGCACCCGATAGAGATCGTCACGATTGTCGTCATACGGCCAGCGCCGATGCTCTCCCGGCACGAAAGAGGCGCCATGATCGGCGACGACCACAATCATCGTGTTGTCCCAAGTGCCGGTTTCGTCGAGCTTGTCGAACAGTCGACCGAGCATCGTGTCGAGAAACCCGAGTTGATAGAGATGGCGTTGGAAGCCCATGAGGGCAGGATCCGAATCCAGGGCCCAGCGCCCGTTGCCCTCGACACCCTCCACTTCGGTGTACTCCTCGGGACGGTCATAGTGGGTGCCACTCGGATTGACCTCCCACGGCACGTGGGGGGCCTGAAGATGGACATAGCTGAGTGTCGGCGGACCGCCCGCTTCGATACCGTCGATGATCCTTTGCATCCAGTCGACCCATCTTGCTCTACTCCCAGAAGGGGGAACCGGCAGACCCTCGATCTCGACACCACCACCGGTCGGCACCCTCGTCTGCCCGAGGAAACCCTTCCAGGCATTGTCGATGCTCGGGAGGTTCTCCCGAAGCACGACCGGAAGGGAAAGATGACCAAAGATCACTCCAACATCTTGGATCAGAGCGCTGAACCGAGTCGGGGCGCGTCCCGCATAGTCTGGGCAAATTTCCTCGGGACACATGTCGGCGACCCACTCGATGACATGCATCTCATATGTGTTCGCCAACAACGTGAACAGGTTGTCTGGATGGTCAACCGACGAAGGGCTCGTCCCCTTCTCCCCCAGAACTCCGGTGAGAATCGCGGGGACGCTCTGAGTGGTGGCGATCGAGCTTGACAGGGAGTTTCGATACCAGGTGCCCTCCTGACTCAAACGAGCGAAACCGGGAAAGAGATCGGCGTTGACGCTTCCTCCTGTGTCCATCAGCGAGGCGATCGGCATCTCATCCAATTGGATAATCACAATCGGAGCCGGATTGCCGACTTCGACGGTGGCGTCGGCAGTCTCCAGTTCGGTCCAGATCAGTCGTGCCGACGCCGAGGTCGCCACGAACATGATGACGACGAGGGGAAGCGCAATCGCGAACCACGCCAGCACGCCTTCAAACCGGCGGACCATCAGAATCACAACCAGCGTGACCCCAAGGGCTACGGCAATTGCCAGGATGGTGCTGTCGGGAAGAACCTGTCGGCTGATGACGAGCCCGATGGCTATCGCCAGGACACCGACGATCGCCTTGT
>JAUXMQ010000266.1 GCA_030623125.1 Acidimicrobiia bacterium | reverse complement strand
GGGCCGGAGGCTTCTCTCAAGGAGGCCGCACGCAGGATGCTCGAAGGCGAGATCAGTGGACTACCTGTCATCAATGACGATGGCGACCTGGTCGGCATCATCACGGAAGCCGACTTCATGGCCACAGAGGCAGATCGCCGTGTCACACGCAGGGCTGGGCTTCTCCGCCTATTCGTTCGTGATGCGGAGATCCCATCGCATGAGCGGCTTGTGGGCGATGTCATGACCGCAGATGTCAAAGTCATCGGTCCCGAGTCGGATCATGCGGAAGCGGCGCGGCTGATGGAGAAAGAGGGAATCAAGAGAATCCCCGTCGTTGCAGACGGCCGACTCATCGGTCTCATCGCACGAGCCGACATGCTCAAGGCCTACGTCCGATCCGACCAGGAGATCATTGACGAGATTCAGGTGCACGTCATGAAGGACATCCTCTGGATCGACTCCCGACGAGTGGAAATCGAGTGTGTTGACGGCAACGTGATCGTCAGCGGACACCTGGAGACCAAGTCCGACGCCAGCTTGCTCATCGAGTTGACGAGGAGACTCGATGGGGTCACTTCGGTCAATGAGCATCTGACCTGGGAGGTGGACAACACCAAGCTGGAGATGGTGAGCCCACCTATCGGGTACGCCAGGGGAGACTGGATAGTCAGGAATTGAACGAGCGGGGTTGAGGGGCATCACCCTGTATCGAGATCGTCCCGGACAGGACATTAGCCTATTGTCGCTTTGGCTTTGATGAGGTACGTCGTGTTTCATCCGTGGCGGGCGGCCGGCGTGGTGCTCGTTGGGATTGTCCTCGGAACAGGGGCCTTCTACGTCTATGTGTTGAATCACGCCTTCGGCGCCATTGCCATAGAGGAATTCGACCCTGACGCGGCACGAAACGCGATCGAGGCGGCGCCAGCGCCGGTGGTAACCGGTACGACCATCTACGACTTCCAGATAGTCGACCCGGACTTTGACGTGAACGCCGATCCCCTTGACCTGATCAACAGCCAGATCGAATCGATCCCGGATCCGAGGAATTTCAGCCCGCACTCCTTTGGTGAGCCGATCCCCGACGATTTGTTCGAATCGTATCTGCTCATTGGTACGGATGAGTCCGGATTTCTTGCCGACTCGATCATCCTTGCCCTCCAACCCAGCGATCGCGGAGCACCCATCATGGTGAGTCTTCCCCGGGACCTTTACGTGTGGAATCTGTGCAAGGGCACCTTCACCCGGCTCAACACGGGGCTGGGCGGCTGCAAGGGCGTGGCCTCGGGTTCCGAACTCATGGCAATCATGGTTGAGGACTACACCGGCATTCCCGTGGACCATCTCGCCAGGATCAACTTCGGTGGATTTGCCCGACTGGTGGACACGATGGGCGGAATCACCGTTTGTGTCGACTACCCGACGCGAGACGCCAAGGCTCATCTGGATATTCCGACATCTGGATGCCAGCGAGTCGACGGAGCCACCGCCCTTGGATGGGTCAGATCACGTCACACCGAGCAGCTGAGAGGTGAGGGTGAGTGGATCCAGGTGGCTGGTTCGGACTTTGCCAGACAAAACCGTCAGCAGGATGTTCTCTTCCAACTCGCGGCGAGGGCAGCTCGTTTTTCCTCACCGGCCACATTGGCCAGTCGGCTCGCAGCCGTTTCTTCCTCTGTGCGTCTCGACTCCTCGTGGTCTTTCGGACAAGCGGTGTCGGCAGCTTGGAGGTATCGGGGAATCTCGAAAAGCTCGGTGAATCGCTTCACGATCGAGATCATCAACATCAAGACCCCGCTTGGCGCTGCGGTTCTGCTGCCGGCTAAGCCATTCATGGAGCATTTGGAGGCGGTCCATCCCCTGAGCTAGAGCGTCAGCCCGGCCAGTCTGTCGAATACGACGCCGCTTGTCTCGCTCACCCTCTCGAGTGAGAAGCTCGCCTCAATGCGATCCCGATCGATCCCGATCTCCGGGTCGTCGGCCAGAAGATCTCGGAGATGGCCCTTGCCGTCCCACGCATCCATGGCATGGCGCTGGACGATGCGATAGGCCTCATCCCTGCTGAGTCCCGACTCGATCAGAGACAGGAGCACCGCCTGGCTGAAGATCAAACCGCTGGTGGCCTCGAGGTTGGCCGCCATGCGCTCCCTATCGACCACGAGGGTCTCCACCAGTCCAGTGAACCTCACCAGCATGTAGTGGAGCGTGATGGATGCGTCGGGAAGCACCACTCGCTCGGCGGACGAGTGAGAGATGTCACGTTCATGCCAAAGTGCGACGTTCTCCAGGCCGACCTGCGCGTAACCCCGGAGAAGACGGGCCATCCCGGTCATGCGCTCCGAGAGAATCGGGTTGCGCTTGTGAGGCATCGCCGAGGAACCTTTCTGTTCCTTGCCGAAGCTCTCTCGAGCCTCCGACACGTCGGAGCGCTGCAAAAGGCGGATCTCAGTGGCCATCCGCTCTATCGATGCCCCGATCAAAGCAAGCGTCGACAGATACTCGGCATGGCGATCCCGGGCTGTTACTTG
>JAUXMQ010000014.1 GCA_030623125.1 Acidimicrobiia bacterium | reverse complement strand
TGAAGTCGCGGAGATACGCCCATACCTCTTTGGCAGGTGCGTCGACAATCGTGCTCGTATATGCCTTGGCCATATGTTCCCTACCTTTAGAAGGTCAGTTTCGTGAAGGCTTCGGTTTGTTCCCTGAGGGCGTTCTCGACAGGGATGCGTTCCATGCTTGACGCCCCATAGAAGCCTTGAATCCCCAGGCAGTTGCTCAGGATGAACTGAGCGTCGTCGGGCATCGCGATCGGGCCTCCGTGGGCCAAGACAAGGACGTCGGGATTTACGGATCTTGCAGCGGACGCCCACGAGTCGATCAGCGGAACGCAGTCTTCGAGCGTCTTTGCTGTTTCCGCCCCGATCGATCCACCCGTGGTCAGACCCATGTGTGTCACGATTATGTCCGCCCCGGCATCGGCCATCGCGGCTGCGTCCTCCTCAGAGAAAACGTACGGGGTAGTGAGCATGTTGTGATCAGACGCTTTGCGGATCATCTCCACCTCAGGCTGGTAGCCCATGCCGGTTTCCTCGAGGTTTGCCCTGAATTCGCCGTCGATGAGACCGACGGTTGGGAAGTTCTGCACCCCGGAAAATCCGAGTTTGGTCAGTTTTGGGAGAAATACGTCGGGGTCATAGAAGGGGTCCGTTCCATTCACTCCTGCCAACACCGGCGTGTGCTCTACAACAGGAAGCACCTCTGATGCCATCTCCACGACCACGTCGTTGGCATTGCCATACGAGAGAAGACCGGCCAAGGACCCACGCCCAGCCATGCGATAACGGCCACTGTTGTAGATGATGATGAGGTCGATTCCGCCTCGCTCTTCCCATTTGGCAGAGAGCCCTGTTCCAGCGCCGCCACCCACAATTGGTTTGCCTGCGGCGACCTTGGCCCGCAGGTTGTCGAGGATCGTCGTTCGGTCGATAGCTGCCATTAGCCCTCCTCCATCACTTCTCGGAACGCATCTACCAAGGCTTCGGCGAACTCTGGGTCGTTGAGGTGATGATCGCTTTTAACCAGTTTGTGGTTGGCGGTCTCCTCGAATGTGTTCTCGATTGCCGCAAAGAGGGTCGCGTTCGCCTCGGGATCGTGGAATGGCATGTCCGGTGCGTCGATCATCGAGACCCCGCCCAGAGGTAAGAAGAACCGGACCGGCCCACTTGTCTGGTTGAGTTTGTTGGCTATCCAGGTTCCGATTTCGGCGCACTCCTCGGGAGTCGTGCGCATCAGGGTCACCTGGGAGTTGTGGACGTAGAGATTCCGGTCTTTGAACTTCTCCGGGACTGTCTCCTTCGCCCCGAAGTTGACCATGTCAAGGGCTCCGCAGCTTCCGACGTATGGGACCGAAGTTCTTGCGATCGCGTCCAGGCGACCCGGACCTGCGGAGAGGACGCCTCCCACGATGAGGTCACACACCTCGGTAGTGGTGCTGTCGATGACTCCGGCGACCAACCCGGAGTCGACGAGTTTTTCCATTGATTGGCCACCGGTTCCGGTGGCGTGAAAGACCAAGCAGTCATATTCGTCCGAGAGGGTTTCTGTGATCATCGTGACGAGAGGCGTCGTGACACCGAACATGGTGAGCCCGATAGCGTCACGCTCAACCGGTTCGGGGGCCGGGCCGCTACACATGCCGGCCACGGCGTGTGCCGCGTTGGAGAACACTTGCGACGAGATCCCATTGATACCGGCGACGTCGGTGACCGAATACATCATCGTGATGTCGGAGGGCCCGACATATGGCCGAACGTCTCCGGACGCCATCGTGGAAACCATCACCTTCGGGATGCCGACTGCAAGCGCCTGCATAGCCGGGGTCACAAGCGATGTCCCTCCGGATCCGCCAAGGCTGATGATCCCGTCGAGATCCTCGCGGTCCTCAATGAAACGGACCAATGCATCGGACATCGCGACGACAGCAGCTCCTCGATCGTCGACAAGGACCGCTGAAGCGCCGTCCGGGTGGAATGCGGCGACTTCGTCAGCTGTCACGTCGGCACCGGATCCGCCCCCGGTCGTGCCGACATCGACCAGCGTTGTGCTGAGCCCGGCGGCCTCGATCAAATCTCGAACGTAGCGGTGCTCGTCGCCTTTGGTGTCGAGCGTCCCCACGACGTAGACACTTCCCATAAGTCCTTCCATCTAGCTGATGCAGCGACCATAGTCACGTTTAGTGGTGACTCATCCGGCTGACATGCCAGGGTTGCGAAGTGGTTAAATCGACTTCTGAACATAGAAAAGGAGACAAGTGGCTATCCAGCTAGGCATCATTGGTGGAGGGTTCGTCGCCGCATTTCACGTACGTGCAAGCGAGGCGGTTCGTGGTCTCGAGATAGCAGCACTCACGTCGAGGACACCACCGCTTGGCATCGCGGAAGAGGTCACCAGCAAGCGTCTTGGAGATGGGGTCGTGTATGACTCGATCGAGGAAATGGTCGAGAACGTCGACGTGGTGGCTCTATTCAGTCCCAATTTCGCTCGAATCCCGGCAATGGAAGCTATCGCAAGAGCGGTCGAAGGTGGCGCCAGTCTGAAGGCCTTGGTCTGTGAAAAGCCATTGGGTCGAAACATGGCCGAGGCTCGGAGGATCCTCCAACTCGCGGAACAGATCGGTGTGCCCACGTCGTACTTCGAGAATCAGATCCACCTGCCGTCTTTGATCGCAGCCAGAACCCAACTCGGCGCGGTGGCCGATGCGATGGGACCACTCGGGCTTGCCCGGGCAGCCGAGGAACATGCCGGGCCCCACAATGCCTGGTTCTGGGACCCCACCCAGCAGGGCGGCGGCGTCCTCTCAGACATGGGCTGCCATTCGATCGCGGTGGGCTGGTACATGTTGACTCCTGTGGGTAAGCCAGCCGACTACCTGGTTCCCGAAAAGGTCACGGCACAAGTGGGGTTGCTCAAATGGGGCCAGCCGAAGTGGCGACAAGAGCTGAAGGACAACTTCGGCGTCGACTACACAAAGACGCCTGCCGAGGACTTCGCCACCGGAACGGTGACCTTCCGAGACCCCGAAACGCAGAAGGTGAGTCTTGCTCAGTTCACTGTCTCATGGATGTACGACAAGCAGGGCTTGCGTCTCCTGATTGACGGATTGGGCCCTGGCTACGCCATGGAGGTCAACTCCTTGCGCTCGCCGCTGGAGTTGTTCATTGGTGATGCCGCCGCCGCGGGTGTGGCTGATGCCGAGGTTGCATTGGAGAAGGCGACGGCAAGTCAAGGACTGCTCACTGTCCAGCCTGACGAGCCGGCCCTATATGGCTATGTCGACGAACAGCGAGACCTGGTTGAGGCCATCGAAGACGGTCGTCCGCCGCTGCTCGATTGGTCGTACGGCCTGGAGATCGTCCGTTTGACGATGGCTGCCTACATGTCCGCAGAACAAGGTCGAACCGTAGATCTGACCGATCCGTCAACACTCGAAGAGCTGGAGACGTATGTTCCTCTCATCCAGCAGGGACGCGGCGGGGAGGTGCTTGACCTTGTCGACTGACACTCCAACACGGGAGATGTGGAAGTTGCGCATCGAAGACATGAAACGTCACCTCTCTGATCTCGAGCACAAATCGTATGACAGGGCCAAGGATCGTTCCGACCGCAACGCAGTGTTCGTAAATGCCTTCGGGCTTCTCACACCGTGGGCGGTGCAGGTCTTGGGCGACATGAACGTCTGGTTGGTGAACGACATGGGCACGGTGTCCGTGAACGAGCCGGTTCCCGATGGCGATGGTGGGATCAACGGGTCGTGGACTCTTACCTGGCCAAAGCTGGAGGCGGCAATGAATGTCCACAATGGCAAGCCGCTCGAGCCTGTGAGCATCGACGCCGTGTACCCGAGCCATTGGACGCATGGTCACATCGCACGTCTCCATGAGGGGTTGCCGGCTGAGGTCACCGCATGGCCGATGCAAGTGCTCACCGAGGAGGACGCGGCCCGGCAGGAGCCCATCCTTCGGGCCATCGCCGAAGCCGAGTTACACGAGAGGCTTTATCAGGCCAATGGTGACTGGCAAATGGTTCTCCCGGATTGACCTAGGCACTGACGCAACGCTGGCGTTGCGTGCCGAGTCCCTGGATTGTCAACTCAACCACGTCGCCATCTTTTAGATAACGAGGCGGGTCGAAACCAATCCCCACGCCTGGAGGCGTGCCCGTGTTGATCAGGTCTCCGGGTTCGAGTTTCATGAACTGGCTCACGTACCAAACCACATACCCGGGGTTGAAGATCATGGTGCGGGTGTTGCCGTTCTGAAGGACCTCTTCGTTGACAGCCGTCACCATTCCTAGGTTCATCGGGTCGCCGATCTCGTCGGCGGTGACGAGCCAAGGGCCGAGCGGATTGAACGTAGGGCACGACTTGCCCTTGGTCCATTGGCCGCCCTTTTCCATCTGGAACGCGCGTTCAGAAACATCGTGGGACACGGTGTATCCAGCGATGGCGTTCCAGCCGGCCTGCTCGTCTGAGAGGTATGAAGCCTCCGATCCGATAACGACGCCCAGTTCGACTTCCCAATCTGTCTTGACACTTCCTTTGGGAATCTCGATGTCGTCGAACGGGCCCACGACGGTGTTGGTGGCTTTCTGAAAGAGAATCGGCTCCTTGGGGATCTTGGCGCCTGACTCTCGGGCATGGTCTTCGTAGTTGAGGCCAATACACATCACCATCCCGGGTCGAGCGATCGGTGGTCCGAGACGACCTTCGACAATCGGGAGGCTAGATATGTCGGCAGACCGCACGCTTTCCACCTCACCATTTGCCAGGGTCTCTCCATCGATATCTGACAGCAGTGAGGAGATATCCCTCGCATGCCCTGTGTTGTCGATGACAGCCGGGTTCTCCGATCCGGGCTCTCCAACTCTGACAAGCTTCACAATCAGCCCTTCTTAATAGGTGGCCCGGCCGCCGGAGATGTCGTAGGCCTGCCCGGTGGAGAAACTGCACTCATCAGATGCCAGCCACGAGACGAGGGCCGCAACTTCCTCGGGTTGACCGACACGTCCCATAGGGATCTTGGAGATCATGTAGTCGAGCACATGCTGGGCCGTGTCCTCGTTCATAGGGGTTGCGATAACGGCTGGTGCAACTGAATTCACTATCACACCGTCCTGTGCTACCTCCTTTGCCACCGATTTGGTCAGCCCGATGACTCCTGCCTTGCTCGCCGAGTAGGCGCTCAGGTTGGGGTTGCCCTCTTTGCCGGCGATGCTGGCAATGTTGACGATGCGCCCCCAGCCTCGTTCCCTCATTTGGGGGAGGACAGCCTTCATGGTGTTGAACGTCCCGGTGAGATTGACCGCCATCGTGTGTGCCCAACCGTCGTCAGGAACATCCCAAATGGGGAGGTTGGGTCCAACAACCCCGGCGCTGTTGACGAGCACGTCGATGGGGCTCAACTCGGCAACCAAGGCGTTGACGGCGCCGGGATCGGAGACATCGAGAATGCCGACCCCCGACACGGTGGGTTCCACCGCCTCCAGTTGCACTTCGTTGACGTCAGCAACAAACACTTCGAGACCATCAGTGTTGAGACGGTGGGCAGATGCCAGACCAATTCCGCTGGCTCCGCCCGTCACCAGCGCCCTGCGTACCACTGCTCAGCGCTCCACGTGCAGACTGTCCCCACCCGCTCCAAGGACCAGATCCCTTTCGGGGACGGGCACGTGGTCACGTGGGACAGGCGAGAGAGCTTCGATGAAAGTGCAGCCTTCCTCTGTGGATAGATTGTGGTTCAAGCCCTTGTTCACAACGGCCACATCTCCTTGTTTCAGAGTCCTGGTTTTACCTTCGACTGTAAGTGTCACGTCACCGCTGACGACGAACATGAGTTGCTCACTGTCGGGATGGGAGTGGGAAGGGATGATTGCACCTGGCAGGTAGTTGACCCGACACATCAACACCTGCTCGCCCCCGATCGCATTGATCGTCACGCCGGGAGCGAACTCATGCGGATCTACTCCCTTCCATGTACGGAAGGGAGAGTTCATGCCGACCAGCTGAGCCCCGATGCAACAGTATTGACCGACAGCTCCTCGTCGAATGAGACGAGCTTTCCATCGCGACGAACACTGTCATCGCCGGCATTCTTCGCTTCGAGCGCCTTGAGGACGGCCTCCGGTGTGATCGGAATCTCCGTCACCCAGATGCCGACAGCGTCCTGGACGGCGGAGGCGATAGCGGGCGGTTGGCTGTTGTTGGCCATCTCACCAATGCCTTTTGCTCCATACGGTCCGTCCGCTGATGGATTCTCGATGATAATCGTCTTCACCTTGGGCATGTCCAGAGGGCTCGGAATCATGTAGCTGTTGTACTGGGCACCGCGATGATCCACAGAGGGGTAGTACGGATAGCTGTTCTCGAGAACTCCGAGTCCGAGACCCATCATGGCCCCGCCCTGGATTTGTCCCTCGACGAGGGCTGGGTTGATGGCACGTCCGACGTCGTAGCACTGGGTCATTTCTAGAACCAGTACTTCGCCGGTCTCGTCGTCTACCTCAACTTCGACAGCACATGCTGCGTATGAGATCGCCGAGTGTGGTGGCGAGTCGACCTCACCAGTGGCTGAGTTGGTGATCTCTGAATACGGCTTGAGCTGCGCTCCCGTACCGGTGATGAGGACGCCGTGGCCGTATGCCGCTGCTCCGGCGACCTCGTCGACGCCCATCTTCTCGGAAGGGGATCCTTTCACCGATACTTCACCATCGTTGATTTCGAGGTCCTCCGGACTGATCTCCATCTCCTTGCCTGCGGCCTCCAGAAGCTTCAACTTGACCTCTTTGGCCGCCTTGAGCACGGCGTTTCCTCCAACGAAAGTGGCCCGGGAGGCGAACGTGCCGGTGCACACAGGTGACGAGTCGGTGTTCGAGTTGTCGAATGTGACCCAGTCATAAGGGACACCGATGGCCTCGGCGACAATCTGGGATTGAATGGTTTTGGCACCGTTGCCGATATCGGCGGTTCCGGAGAACACGTCGACTCGGCCATCAGGCTTGACCTTGATCCACGCCTGCGAAGGGTCGCCGTTTTGATTCATTCCGGTTGGATACTCGATAGCCGAGATGCCTTTGCCGCGATGTTTAGCCATCAGTGGCTCCCTTCGGATGTATCGAGCTGGTCAACCAGGTGTGGGGGCAGCATTTCGCCCGACCTGGTGGCTCTTGTCATACCGGCTAGAGCCGGCTCTAGGTCGCGTCCTTCGGCGTTCGCGATGGCCTTGACGAC
The DNA here is from genome assembly GCA_030623125.1 of Acidimicrobiia bacterium. Lineage (GTDB taxonomy): Bacteria > Actinomycetota > Acidimicrobiia > Spongiisociales > ZC4RG35 > SZUA-217. Next base: position 3,713 of record JAUXMQ010000014.1, on the reverse strand, counting down.
ATCGACAGTGCTCGGGTCGGTGTATCTGATTCGGTTCGGTGAGGTGTCTCCAACCCGGTTGGCGTTCTTGAGACGGATTTCGTAGGGATCCATCCCGAGCTCGTTGGCGACTCTGGTCATATGGGTTTCGCCTGCGAACGAAATCGATGTCACACCGAATCCCCGCATGGCGGTTGACGGCACCCTGTTGGTGAACACCACATAGCCATCAAAGTGGAGGTTGGGGATCGTGTACGCACCGGTGTGATGGAAGCTGTGTTTTGTGAGCCCATATGGGGAGAAGCGGGCGTATGCGCCCGAATCGTGCAGTGTGAGCATCTTACGACCGAGAATCCAACCGTCGTTGGTGACCGCGTCGATGATTTCCATGTGCCATGGACCCCGCGTGGATGAGGCGAGGAACTCCTCCTCGCGCGTCCAGCGCCATTTGACCGGTCGCCCAGTTTTCTGGGCAGCCAGGGCGATGACAGTGTCAGTGGCCGTGTCGACCTTGCCCCCGAAACCTCCGCCAACAGTGCCGCCAACGATCTTCACCTTGTTGAGGGGCACTTCCAGGTGCGCAGCGACAACGCCCAATGAGAAGTAAAGGGCCTGGGTGCACGAGTAGATCGTCAGACGGCCATCCGGTTCGGGCACGGCTAAGCCAACCTGGGTCTCGACAGGTGCCTGCTCGATGGCCGAGGAGCGATACACCCCTGAGATGATCTTGTCGGCGTCCTCGAAGGCCTGATCGATGTTGCCCTTGCGGATCTGCCGGACATCCATCTCCTCTTCGAAGTGGGGGTACCAGTTGCCCCAGTGATGAATCTTCGGGGCGTCTTCATCGAAGGCGAGACGTACGTCGAGCAGCGCCGGACGCTCTTCGTACTCGATCTCGATTGCGGCGGCAGCGGCAGAAGCAGTTTCTTCGTCATCGGCAGCCACCAACGCGATCGGCTGGCCTTTGTAGCGAACCACGTCCCGGGCAAGCAGTGGTTCGTCGGCCGGAATGCCAAGTCCCGAGAGATGACCGTATTCGAGTAGCGGCACATCCTCCCAGGTGACGATGGTGTGCACACCGGGCATTGCCGCTGCCTTGCTGGTGTCCATGTGGACGATGGCGGCGTGATGGTGCGGTGAACGAAGTGCCTTGGCCCAAAGCATGCCCGGCACACGCACGTCGTCGACGAATCGGGTGTGGCCGGTGACGTGGCCCATTCCGTCGTAGCGGGGAAGTCGTGCTCCGACAGCTTTCATTATTCACTCCCTCCGATCGTGACCGTGGTCGGGTCAGGTGCGATGATCGTGATATCGAACTCGGTCTGCTTCGTTGCTGCAGCGATGGCGTCGAGGATCTTCGTGTAGCCGGTGCAGCGACAGACGTGGCCAGATATCGCTTTGGCAATCTCATCCTTGTCGTCGCTTCCACCGCCGTCTATGTAGGCGGTTGCCGCCACCACCATCCCCGGGGTGCAGAACCCGCATTGTGCGGCGTAGTGGTGGATGAACGATTGTTGGACCGCCGATGGGTCCTTGGGTGTTCCCAAACCCTCGACCGTCGTTATCGACGCTCCATCGACAGCAGCGACCGGTATCAAACAAGATCGTCGGGGTTTTCCGTCGACCATGACGGTACATGCCCCACAGCCGCCGGCATGACAACCGGCTTTTGGACTGGTGACATCGAGTTCTTCGCGAAGGACGTCGAGAAGTGGCGTGAGCGGCTCACTCCTGACTTCCCGGTTCACGCCATTGACTTCGAGCTTCATGATCCGTCTTTCATCTCGTTGAGGACACGTTTCACCAGGGTCGGCAGGAGTTGTTCCCGATACCAGCCGGAGATGATCGCGTCGTCGGCCATGGTCACATCGGTCAACGAGGCTTCTCCTGCTGCTTCGGGGTCGTCGGCTGCAGCTTCGGCGGCATTGAGTCGGATTCCGAAGTCGCCAGCACCCGTAACACCCAATCGCACGGTCCCGTCTGCGCTTGTGGCCCCGGAGACTGCAAGTGGTGTGTAGTGGTGGGCGTGTGGCCGTCGAAAGGCGGCAAAGGCGCCGGAGGCAGGTGGTTCGAATGAGACATCGAGCGCCAGTCGGTCCGAGCGGTGAGGGAGGAAATCCTCGATCTGCTCGGATTTCTCCCCATCGGCTCCGGTGGAGCGGACCATTGCGTCGAGAGCGATGAGGGCCCCCTGGAGATCACCACTTGGGTGCTCGGGGGGAGCAGGAGAGCACAAGTTGCCACCCAGAGTGGCCTGTCCTCGAATCTCGTCGTCAGCAACGTTTGCTGCGCAAGCACCGAGGGGGGATGCAAGGACGGTCAGGTCCGCCAGCGGGGTGGTGGCTCCGACGGTCACGGTCGAACCGTCGTTTTGGCCTTGTTCTTTGACTGGCATGTTGATGTAGGACATGCCCGCATGGGCGAGCAGCAGGACCTTCGAAGGTTCGAATCTCTGGTAGTTGAGAAGCTGCATCACGATTGTGCCTCCAGCAATCACCGTGATGTCGGAGCCGTCGCCGTAGGCCTCGACGGCCTCACTCTCGGACTCCGGGATTACAACATCGACACTCATCGAGACCCCAATCTGACAGCTCCCGCCGCTTACTGCGCTTTCATGACAGCACCATCTCGCCAGAGCGAAATGGCATTTTGAGCCTATGAGAAGGTCCTTGGTGGCTGCCAGGCTCTACCAGGCCAAATTAGGGGTTCGCTGGTGCTAGTCCCTATGAACTAGGAGCAGACTCCTGGTCCCAGCTGCCCCCTTGCATTTGGTAGCGATGGTTGAGGATCAACGATGCGGCTTCGGTGCGTGACTGAACCTGCAGCTTCATGAGGATATTGCGAACGTGGTTTTTTGCGGTGAACACCGACATGTGGAGTTCACGGGCGATGTCGGCGTTGGACAGGCCCGCCGCGATCAGGTTGGCAACCTCCTCTTCGCGTTGGGTCAGATCTCCGATGGAGTCGGGCTTGGCGACCAGGTGAGCCGCGACCCCTGGCGCAAGAGTGCTCTGACCGGCGGCGGTCATTCGTACGGCATTGGCGAAGTCGTCCAAATCGACAGTCTTGAACAAGAAGCTGGTGGCGCCCGCCTCGATGGCTCTGCGCACCATCGACCCGTCTGTGAAGCTGGTGAGCGCAAGAACCTTGGTTCGTGAGTAGTTGGCGCTGATCTTGCGGATGGCGTCCATCCCGCTCCCGCCCGGCATCACCAGGTCCATGACCACGACGTCTGGGTCGAGATCGGCGACCAATCCCACCGCGGCTTCGCCGTTGTTCGCTTGGCCGACGACTTCGATATCGTCGAAACTGCTCAAGGTGCCCACCACACCTTCCCGGAGAAGGTCATGATCGTCGACCACCAAGACGCGAATCTCAGTCATCTCGGCGAGATGGCGTGCTCGATTGGAAGAAGCACTGAGATGGTCGTTCCTGAGCCGGGCACCGAGTGCAGCTCAAACACCGCGCCAACCGCTTCGGCACGTTCCTTCATGATCGAGAGGCCGAGGCGGTCTGCCTTGGTCTCTTGGACCGAGAAACCCTGACCGTTGTCGCAAATCGTCATCACGAGACGGTTTTCAGCCACGGTGACATCGATTTCTACTTCGGTGGCACCCGAATGACGGGCGACATTGTTCAACGCCTCTTGGGCGATGCGATACAGGGCGTGTTTTGCGGTGGGAACGGGTTCCCATTGGTCGATGGTGGCCGGGCTGTGGACCATCGCCTTGATT
>JAUXMQ010000159.1 GCA_030623125.1 Acidimicrobiia bacterium | reverse complement strand
TTGGATGTCGGCCAGGGCGACGCCATCCTGATTCATGGAGGAGATGACAAATACGCTCTCGTCGACGGCGGCCCGGATGCTTTGGTGCTTGCCGACCGGTTGCGTGAGTACGGAGTAGAACGGCTTGACCTGGTTGTTCTCCGCCACGTGCACGCCGACCACGCCACCGGACTCGTTGGCCTGGTGGGCAAGATCCCGTTGGGGCAGGTCTGGATGCGAACCGATCCTCACGTCACCGCAACCTTGAAGAGTTTGACGTCGGCGCTTGGTGACTACGGCGTTCCAGTCGTCGAACCGCAGGTAGGCGTCTCCTTTCGTCTGGGGTCTTTGAGTCTGGTGGTGGAGGGGCCTCTGCGAAAATACGCCTCACCCAATGACCAGTCGATTGTCATCACCGTCGTCGGGCCGAAGCGGACCATGCTCCTTGTGGGCGACATCGAAACATTCGCACAACGCGAGCTCTCCTATCTCAGGGCGGATGTGCTCAAGGTTCCGCATCAGGGCGCAGGGACTTCTGACCCCAGATGGTTGGAAGAGGTTGGCGCCGACTTGGCCGTGATATCTGTTGGACGCAATGACTTCGGCCATCCCGCGGAATGGGTGGTCGAGATTCTCAAGAATTCGGGAGCCGAGGTGGTGCGAACCGACGAGGTCGGAGACGTTGTCGTTCCCCTCTCCTAACCTCGTCCCATGGGCGATTTGCTGACACTGGGCGACACGGATCTCCCTCTCGGTGACGTCACCTATGTGATGGGTGTCATCAATGTCTCCCCCGACTCGAAGAACACCCACACCGTTGCCCACTCCACTGAGGATGCTCTTCTCATGGCCGATCGCTACCGAACCTGGGGGGCGGCCCTCATCGACCTCGGAGGTCAGTCGTCGCATTTCGACAATCCAACCATCAATGCCGCAGATGAGATTTCGAGAACGGTCCCGGTCATCGAGGCCATGGTTGCCGAAGGGCATCTCGTCGCCATAGACACCTGGAAACCCGATGTAGCAGGGGCGGCGGTCGCAGCGGGAGCTGTGATCGTCAATGACACCGGGGGCCTCGCCGACCCGGCGATGAGGAAGGTGGTTGCCTCAACGGGCGTGGCCGCGATCGCTGTTCACATCGAAGGGGCAAACCCGCACGACGTCGCGGATGTCGAGCTCCGGAACGACAAAGCGGAGTACACAGCCGAGCAATTCCGTCGGCTCCTCTCCGACCTCGAGTCGGCCGGCATTGACAACGTGATCATCGATCCGGGGATCGCCCTCAACTACCGGGGCGACTACGAGTCCTACACCCAGCTCCAGCTAGCCGTGATAGCGCAATCGGAGCACTTTCACTCGCTCGGCAAACCCGTTCTGATACCCATACCACGGAAGAGGGATGGTCACAGAGTGGCCGCCTACATCTCTCTCGCCTTGGAACATCGCGCCGACATCATCAGGGTTCACGATGTCGCCATGGCGTGCGACCTGGCGCGGCTTTTTGGTCGTAGCGAGCCGCTACGTTGAGACCGTGTCACTTCTGATCGTCGCAGGTCCTTCAAACGCTGGCCCCGGTGAAAGGGAACAGATGCTCGCGGCAGCCAACAAGCACTTTGTCGGCAAAGGGCTCGGCCGCGATGACGTGGTGCGCATTGACGTGCCAGGCCGGGGTGCCGGCGAAGCCGGGGACGGCGCGCTCCGCTCCGAACTCGAACCGATGGTCCCTCTTCTTCAGTCGGGGTCGTTGTTCGGTGATCCCCAGGGTCTGGAGCTGGTGGACGCCCAGAATCTCCAGAAGGCCGAGGTGGAGACACTTTGCGAGTTGCTCGAGGGCGCCGACCTTCAGCTGGCCGAGGTTGTACTGGTGGCGTCGGGATCTGTCGGTAAGCGTCTCACGGACATGGCCAAGGAGCGCGGGGCCAAAGTATCGATTACCAAGATGTGGGAGCGTCAGGCGGCACAATGGCTTGACACGGAGGTGAGCAAGCGTGAGCTCACCCTGGAGAAAGGCGCCGCCGATGCCCTCCTCCAAAGATTTGGGACCGATACCGCCAGCATGGGACATGCGCTTGATCAGCTCCAGGAGACCCAGGGCAAGATCACTGCGGCCCTGATTCTCGATCGTTTCAAGAACCGGCCCGACGAGCCGACCTGGCACATCACAGATGCCATTGGCCGGGGAGATGTCGGTCTGGCGCTACGTCGTCTTTCCGACTTCTTGGTCCACGGGCATCCACTTGTCTTTCTGGTGTCTCTGGAGAGTGACCTCAAGAAACGATCGTTGGCGGCGGCTGCGCCCGACGAGGCCACCTTCAGGGATTGGGTTGGAGGTAGAAGCTCAGACCGACAGCTTTCCCGAATCTGGTCCTCGCGTGGAAGAGTGCGCGAGTCGTCACTGCGAAAGGCTCAACAGGCGCTGGTCAGAGCAGATCGCACAATGAAGACCATGCCCGAGGAGGTTCATCGAGTCACTCTGGAGAGGCTCACTGTGGCAATGTGTCGCTGGTATGCGTAAGCGTCAAACCGCTCGGAAGAGGGGAACAACTACGACATCGAACCTGTACCATTCTCTAGGGACTAAGTGCCCCCAACACAAATACGTTGACGTTTCGACGGACAGATGACCCCGCTCGCGGCGTCCTCGTCCTCGACGCACCGCACCGGGTGCGCCTTCATCCTGCGTCCTGGCGAGGCGACGCCCCTGTCTCGCCGAAACATGCGACCGTACTTATGTTGGAGAGCACTAAAGCCGGGGTCCTGACGGGCGAAGGTCACCCCACTACGACCCTTCGGGGTGGCGGAGCTCCACGAACCCGGCCGCCGAGAAGTCTCCGTCGAAGGCGAGTGCGGTAGTGATCCTCGAGCTGGCCATGACCTGGAAGCTGGTGGCGTCGACAAACGAGTATTCCCTCTTGTCGTGACGCCGCAGCCATCTCATTGCCTGATGCTCGAGCTGTTCGGTCACATGTTCGACCGCAAGTCTCTCTGATCTCTCGATCACGTCGAGAAAAGAAACTGCCGAGTCATGTCCCGTACGACGTCGCAGGAACGTCCATGTCTCGCCGATCACATGGTTGGTGGTGAGAAGAGGGAAGAGGTCAGGGCTCAACAACAGTTCTCGTGCGTTTGTGTGATGGGTGTCACGCCGATTTCGCAAGGCCACCCAAAAGGAGGTGTCGACGAAGATCACTCGTAAACGACGTCGTCGATTGGTGCAGAATCGAAGTCATCGGCACCGACCATCTCCAGGAGGGCATCGCCTCCTCCCAGTTCACTCCCGAGTTGTTGGCGAACGAAACGGCGAATCAGTGCGGCCTTCGACGTGTGTTGCTTCTTGGCTTCAAGGCCGAGAGCATCGTCGAGGTCTTCATCGATCATTATCTGGAGACGTTTCATCTCCCACAGCTTACACCATCTGCCTTACAGCTACATCAGTCGGCCCATTGCACTTTCCGCCCCGGTCTGTACATGAATCCGGACCTCAATGGAAGGAGGTTGTGGTTACGGCGACAGGAGAGGTGGGCTGGTCACAGGTAGTCGCCGGCGAGAAACTCGAGAAAGATGGAGTGAAATTCGAGTCTGCCTGGAAAACCCGGCGCTGTTGACGCCGGACTTGTCAAAAGAGAGGGGTGGAGAGCACTTAGCTTAGCTTGAGACCAGAGTGGCCAGACGAGACTTCTTGCGGGCCGCGGCGTTGGCGTGAATGACACCCTTCTCTGCTGCAACATCGATCTTCTTCTGAGCGTCCCGGTACAGCACGTCGGTGGGCTCACCGGCCGCCAAGGCGGTCTCGACCTTTTTGATACTGGTCTTGAGGTCGCTCATGAGCGACTGGTTGGTCTGACGGCGCTTCTCGTTCTGGCGGTTTCGCTTCTTCTGTGAATTGTTGTTGGCCATGTGAAACTCAACTGGATGGGAAAAAGTGACCGCGCCGGGAGGGAACCCGGGCTGCAGCGGGAACGGTAGCAGTGGCCAAGTCGAAGGTACAATGCGGCCCCGGCTCCACCGACTCGACGGACCACTCCATGACCGATCAAAAGCGCATACGCAACTTCTCAATCATCGCCCATATCGACCATGGCAAGTCGACCCTTG
>JAUXMQ010000067.1 GCA_030623125.1 Acidimicrobiia bacterium | reverse complement strand
GGCGACACGACCGACACGACCGACACGACCGACACGACCGAGGGCGGGGCCGACGGAGGCACTGCAACTGCTGATGCCGCCGGAAGCGGTGATGACGGTGATGACAGTGGACCGCCTTCTGTGGAGGGCGGTACTTTCCGTGTCGGATTCATTTCCAACATCACTACTGACAACTGGTTCGCTTCGGTCGACACGGAGAGCTCAACCAACAACCGGGCCTATCTAGGCAATGCCAAGACGTCGATGTTCAAGTTGACACACCCCGGTTTCGTCTATGTGCCGGGCATCGCTTCCACCTCGGAGCCGGTCAAGGCTGTCCAGGAGGGTGACGTCTGGGTTGTCGAACAGCCCATCCGCACCGACATGACCTGGTCGGACGGTGTGCCGGTTACTGCCAGCGATCTTGCGTTTTACTTTGACATAACGCGAGAGTTCAAACTCGGTGGCGACCATGCATCCAATTTCGTGCCGACGGTCTTGAGCGTCACCGCCCCTTCGGGCGATGTTGTTCGGATCGAGTTTGACGGAGAACCCGGTTTGGCTACGTGGCAGAACGGTGTCGGCTTCGCCGACTTCGTTCCGTCCCACTTCTGGGCACCATTCGTCGAAGAGGCTCGCGCTACCGCCGCAGAGTTGGCTGCCACCGTCACAGACGAGGAAGCTGTGGAGGCAATCGTCGTCGCGTCGCTCGAGGATGAGGATCCTGAGACCGACATCGCCGAAGAGGATGTCGCGCAAGAGGACATCGATGCCTGGATCGCCGATTCGGTCGCCAATGAGGCCGAGATGGTGCTCTATGCGGTTGCGGCTCCAATGGAGCCATCGGTTGGCCCGCAGATCTTTGCTGAGTGGGAGCCGGGTGCTTTCGCAGCCACGGTTTCCAACCCCACATACTTCGACACCGGTACCGAGAACACTCTCTACTCGGATGGTTCGTTTCGGATCACCAACAGTGGTCGCGGTGAAGATACTGTCTTTGGTGGAGAGGGCTCTGGCGACACCGTCGCCCAGTACGTTGAGGGCCCGTTCGTCTCAGAGATTCTATGGGTTGAACACGCCACCAAGGAGGCAGCCTACGAGAATTTGGCCGCCGGTCAGATCGACTTTGTCTTCGACCCGAACGGCATCACCAGTGGTCTCCAGAATCAGTTGGCCGCCAACCCGGATCTTCGGTTCTCGGTTAGCCAGGACGAAGGCTTCCGCTATATGGCGTTCAACATGCGCAAGGCCCCGATGTCTGATCTGGCCTTCCGTCAGGCGGTAGCCACTGTCATCAACAAGGAGTTAGTGGCTAACGCCGTCCTTGCTGGTGCCGTGTTCCCCGCCTACACCATAATTCACCCCGGCTTGATCACGTTCTACAACGCGGATGTGCCCCGGGCAGGATGGGCCGATGGCGGTCCAATGAGTGAGGCCGACCGTTTCCTGACGGCCGTCCAGATCCTCAAGGACTCGGGTTATACATGGGATGCAGAGCCGATCATCGATCCAGCGAATCCGGATCCGGTCACCACTCCGGGTGTTGGTCTCACCATGCCAAACGGAACCAAGGTTCCGGAACTTCAGATAATGGCTCCTGGTCTCGGCTATGGCCCGTTCCGAGCAACCTTTGCCATCTGGATTGAGCAGTGGCTGAATGATCTGGGTGTGCCGGCAGCTGCAGACCCGAAGAATTTCGAGGCCATCATCTCCGCGGTGTTCCCACCGCAGACAGAGGAGACCACGACGGCTTGGGACATGTACTTGCTCGGTTGGGGTGGTGCCGACGTGTGGCTGCCTGGTGCCTTACTAGTGCAGTTCTTCCACTCAAATCATGATGCCGTGAGAGGCGGTGGATTCAACACACCTGGCTACAGGAGTGACCGTTTCGACGCGGTAGCCGACGCCTTTGAGGCTGCGACTGACATCGAGACAGCTGCTGAGTTGACCAAGGAAATGGATCTGATCCTCGCTGAGGATCTTCCGTACATAGTGTTGTTCCGCACGTCGATCATCGAGGCATATCACAGGAGCGTTCAGTTCCCCGCTGAGGTTATTTTGGGAGGCCACTCCGCCTTCCCCGACGTATGGCCAGGTGCGGTGCTGGTAAGCGAGTAGTCGCTGCCAGGACAACAGATGTTTGAACCCTCGAACTCCGCTCCTGAACACCTTGTCCCCAAGTGAGCGGGGGAGGAAATACTCGCCGAATCCTTGGAAATGGGCGCCGCGAGGCGTTTCATCTCTGACAGTGAAGATTTGGCCACGTCTCAGCCCTGCCATGCTGGTGCTTTTTCTGGTTCTGGCGGCCTGTGCCCAGAGCCAGGCTGAACCGCCAACGACCTCGACCACGGCCACCGTTCCGGTCACCACGACCCCACCACCCCTGGTGACCACGACCACAGAGGATGATCCCTGTCCGGATGCTTTTTGCGTTGTCTATCACATTCGTCCCGAGGCGAAGTGGTCCGATGACACACCGGTGACGGCTGGTGACTTCGTCTATACCCACGAAGTCATGGTCGATCTACGGAACGGGGCGGCCGTTGGGACCGGTTATGACTTGATTACCGGATCGGAGGTCATCGACCACAAAACGGTCCTGTTCGCGTTCTCCAGGGTCTATGGGCCCTGGCAGACGTTGTTCGAGGTGGTACTCCCCAGACACGTGCTCGCCGGCGACGACTCTGGGATCCCCATGGAGAGGGCGCTGACAACCACATCCGGCCCCTTTGTGCTGCATGATGTGGTCGAAGGCGATCGGATCATTCTGAGACGCAACCCGCGGTACTGGGCGACGAACGACCCGTTGTCCAACTCTCCGCTGGGAGACGTGGGCGAGATCCACTTCGTTTACCCCGAGAGCGTTCGAAACATGCTTCGTGACCTCGAGGACGGTGAGATCGATCTGATCAATCCCAGACCCCTCGACTGGATCGTGGACGAGGTCGGGGACATCGAGGAGGTGACCCACCAACTGGGACCGGGACCCTTCTGGGATCACATCGACTTCAATCATGACGACCCTCTTCTGTCGCAAAAGTGGGTTCGAGAGGCGATCTCTCTCGCCATAGATCGAGAGGCTCTGCTCGACGGGACTGTGCGAACGGTCGACCCCGAGGCCCCAGCACTGGACAGCACGGTATGGATGGTCGACTCAGTCAACTATCAATCCAACTTCGAGGACCGCTACAACCCCGAGGTTGCCGAGCAAATACTCCTCGACCACTTCTGCGAGAGGGGCGACGACGACATCTACTCATGTCAGGGACGACGCATGTCCTTCGTCTGGGCCACCACTCTCGGAGATGAGTTCCGCGAGACACACTTCGAGCTTGCTCGAGCGACGCTCGAGGCAATAGGAGTGGAGCTGGTCGGTGATTTCATGACTCCGTCGGACTTGTTCTCCTCCGAAGTGTTCTTCGGTGGGCCTGACGTATGGCAGATCATCAATTTCTCGTGGAAGGCTGCTGCCGATCCACACCTTGCCAACAGCACCTACTTCTGCGATGGCGCCGCTCCTAACGGTTTCGGGGCGTTGAACGTGAACCGCTATTGCAACGAGGACGTCGACTCACTGGTGCGCTCGACGGACGGCATTGCCGACAGCGGCCAGAGAGTACGTGCCTATATCGATGCCGACACGGCGTACCTGAATGACCTGGCGCTGATACCGCTCTATCAGAAACCGGCCTTCCTCGCCTGGAACACGGCACTCATCGGGCCTGAGCTCAATGTCTCCCATTCCACCGACCTGTGGAATGTCGCAGCCTGGTCCGGCAAGGAGATCATCGTGATCGCCCTCGGCTCAGAGCCAGAGTCACTCAATCCCCTGATACTTCATGAGTCGGACACGGCGCTGGTTCTCGCCGCGATGTTCAGCGGCGCATTTGGAGTCGACCCCAACCTCGATTTCAAACCGGTGCTGATCGAGAGCGCCGAGACGCTTGTGAGCGGTTCCTGATGCCCGGCCCGTTGTCCGGAGTCCGTGTTGTCGAACTGGCGGGACTGGGGCCGGCGCCTTTCTGCGGGATGGTGCTGTGCGATCTCGGCGCCGAAGTGGTCCGGGTTGATCGAGTCGACATCGCGGTCGGTGACCACACATCGAGCAGCAGACACGATTTGCACAATCGGGGTAAGCAATCCATCGGGCTCAATCTGAAGACCCCCGATGCCGTCGAGGTGGTTTTGGGTCTCGTCGAGACAGCGGACATCCTGATCGAGGGCTTCCGACCCGGTGTCACTGAACGTCTCGGGATCGGGCCGGCCCAATGTCTCGCTGCCAACACGGCACTCGTCTACGGACGAGTCACCGGATGGGGCCAGGATGGACCATTGGCCTCCGCCGCTGGTCACGACATCGACTACATCGCACTTTCCGGTGTGCTTCACTCCGTCGGACCTGCTGAGCGTCCGATTCCGCCTCTGAATCTGGTTGGTGATTATGGAGGAGGGGGGATGCTTCTTGCTCTCGGGGTGATGGCGGCACTTGTCCATGCCCGCGAATCCAATGAGGGCCAGATAGTCGACGCCGCCATGGTCGACGGTTCTGCACTTTTGACGACATCGCATCACGGGCTGATCGCCGAGGGTGTTTGGGCATCCGCTCAACGAGAGTCGAACCCACTCGACGGGGGTGCTCCTTTCTACGCGACCTACCGGACATCGGACGGGAGGCATATGGCCGTGGGCGCTCTCGAGCCCCGGTTCTATGCGAAATTGCTCGACAGGCTGGGTTTGGAACCAGCGGACCTGCCAGTCCAGACCGACCGTTCCGGTTGGCCCGAGCTTCGAGAGGTCTTCGCTGCCAGGTTCCTGGAAAAGACGAGAGATGAGTGGACGGAGCACTTTGAGAACACCGACGCATGCGTTGCCCCCGTCCTATCGATGGAGGAGGCGCCGGGCCACCCTCACAACAGGTCGAGGGAGACCTTCATCGTGATCGACGATGTGACACAACCGGCCCCGGCACCCCGGTTCTCGACCACCGTGCCCACCGTTTCGAGTGGTCCGAGTGTTCCCGGCGCCGACACCGACACGATCCTCGATCAGCTCGGATACAGCTCCAGAAAGATCAGTATGCTCCGCTCATCCGGAGCAGTCGTTTGACCCAATGGAGGAACCGTGAGCAACCAGGCTGTGCTAGCAGAGCGAGCCGAGATCGATGCAGTTGTTGAAGGCAAGACGCTTGTTGATTTCTTCAATCGAAACGCCGACAAGTATGGGGATCAGCCGGCTATCCATTGGAAGGACGACGACTGGAGCGTCCTGACCTGGTCTGAGTACAGAAATGTGGTGCACCAGGCAGCCGCAGGGCTCCAGTCCCTCGGCGTCGGTGAGGGCGAGTTTGTTGCCGTCATGGCCGGAAACCGGCCCGAGCACGTGATCGCCGACTTCGCCGCGGTCCATGCCGGCGGGACCCCGGTGACTGTGTATTCGACACTGGCAGCGAGTCAGATCCAGTACATCGCCGACAATTGCAAGGCCACGGTCGCAATCCTCGAGAACCTGGACTTCATGAAACGATGGGAGGAGATCCGCTCCGAGCTACCCAACCTCCGTTATGTCGTTCTGATGTCGGGTGCCGAGAACTACGAGACCGCCGACTGGGTTCTGAGCTGGGATGAGCTGCTCGCCAGAGGAACCCATAGGCTCGGTGAGGACCCCGAGACTGTGAACAGGTCGGCCGCGGCGATTACGCCTGACACTCTCGCCACCCTGATCTACACCTCGGGCACCACCGGCACACCCAAAGGCGTGATGATCAGCCAGTACAACGCGGTGTGGACGCTGGAGTCGCTGCGGAGGGCCGCTGATCTCGAGATCGGCGCACGGATGGTCTCCTACCTGCCCCTGGCCCATATCGCCGAGCGGCTGGCCACGCACTACCTCGGCACCTACCTGGCTGGCCAAGTGTGGTACTGCCCTTCGATTGCCGTCGTGCTCGAGTACATCCAGGCCGCGCAACCCACGCTCTTTGTTGCAGTCCCTCGTGTCTACGAGAAGTTTCATGCACGTCTGATGGGCCGATTCGCCGGGGAGGAGGGGATCAAGAAGACACTTCTCGACCAGGCTCTTGCTCAGAACGCAAAACGGGTCGACGCCGAGATAGAAGGCAAAAGCGGCCCGATGTTGGCCGGTCTTCTCGACAAGATCGTCCTCTCCAAGGTGAGAGATGGGCTCGGCATGGGTGAGGTCAGGGTTGCCATCACCGCAGCCGCCCCGATCAATCCCGATCTGGTCAAGTTCTTCATGACAATCGGGATCCCTCTCTATGAGCTCTATGGAATGTCGGAGACGACCGGGCCCGCAACGACCAACGTTCCGGGAGCTGTCAAGATCGGCTCTGTGGGCAAAGCCATCCCGGGTGTTGAGGTGACGACGGCCGACGATGGCGAATTGCTCATGCGCGGAGGTGTCATAACCCAGGGTTACTACAAACTCGACCAGGCCACGCGTGAGACCTATGGCGAGGACGGTTGGCTCTATTCCGGAGACCTTGCCCGGATCGACGAAGACGGGTTTGTTTGGATCGTCGGCCGCAAGAAGGAGATCATCATCACCGCCGCCGGGAAGAACGTCGCACCGGCCCAACTGGAGACGGCCCTCGGAAACCACCCGATCATCTCCAAGGCATGCATGGTCGGGGACCAGCGCAAATTCATC
>JAUXMQ010000086.1 GCA_030623125.1 Acidimicrobiia bacterium | reverse complement strand
CCCTCATCGATCGATCGGCCTCCGGAACCCGTCTTGCCAGGGCGAGAATCAGCGCCATCGTCAACTCGACAGCTGCGTTGGTATTGCCGCCCGGGGCGTTGAACACCGCAATCCCCCTTTTGGACGCGGCCGCCAGGTCGATGTTGTCGACACCGACTCCAGCCCTGCCGATGGCCTTGAGACCGGCCGCCCTGGTCATCATTTCGCCGTCCACCTTCGTGGCGCTTCGAACAATCAAGCCCGATGCCGACGCCAGGACCGCTTCGAATTGGGCGCTCGACGAGTCGTTAATGCTCTCGATTGTGAAACGGTCGTCGTCGAATAACCGGGCCAGTCCCTCATCCGAAACTCGATCGGTGACCAGAACCGTGAAGGTCATCAGTGTCCTGAGTCGTGAGTCCGTGCTGATCTCGCCCAGGCATCGGCGCTCCTGACAAGGACGCACAACGAAGGCGCAGCTGTAGCTGCGTCGAGGCGGAGGACACAGTCAGGGGCGGCAAGGGCAGGCGAGATTCTGTGCATGATTTGCGATTCAGGACACTAGAACGTCGCCGAGCTCCATGAGAAGAAGGTTTAGCTCATCGACCGTGTGGTCGCCCATATGGCCGATACGGATTGTGGACTCCGTCAGCTTGCCGTAGCCCCCACCGATTACCCAGCCGCGATCTGCCATCTCGGCGACGGTGGCCGACGCTCCGTCACCTTCGGGCATCGATACTGCCGTCACCGTTGGAGATCGGTGACCCTCGACGGCCAGAGCGTCGATGCCGACTCCGGCTTCCTTCATCTCTTCGATCCACTCGATGGTTCGCTCTTGCATCGCCAGATGCCTCTGCCATCGGTTCTCGATGCCCTCCTCCGCTATTCGAAATAGCTGGACGTCGAGTGCGTACAGGAGGGACACCGCAGGGGTGGCCGGGGTCTGGTTCCTCACGAGCTCGGACATGAGTCGGTCGAGCGCGAAGTACCAGCCCCGGTCGGGAGCGTCTTTCGATCGATCCATCATCTCGTCGGACGCGACTCCGAATGCCAGTCCCGGTGGCAGCGCCAGAGCCTTCTGGGACCCGGTGAGTATGAAATCGAGCTCCCACTCGTCGGTCTTCGTCTCCAGACCCGGCACTCCGGTGACGGAATCGACGAGCAACAGGGTTTCCTCCCGCTCACCGACCACCGATGCAATGGCCTCAAGATCCTGAAGGGCGCCGGTCGACGTCTCGGACTGCGAAAGGGTCACCGCGTCATATCCGCCGGCGCCGAGACGGTCGGCGACCTGGTCCGGCGGGTGCACGTCTCCCCATGGGATCGTCAACGCGTCAACCTCAAAACCGCAGGTTCGGGCGATCTCGGCGAATCGGCCGGAGAAACCGCCGTTGACAAGGCTCAATACCCGACCACCCGTAACCCCGTTGCGAACAGCGGCCTCCATCAGTCCAGACGCGGATGAGGTCGAGACGAACACGGGCCTCTCGGTGAGGAACAATGGCTTCAGACCAGCGTCGATTCGAGCCATCAGATCCTGAATGGCTTCGCCGCGATGACCGATCATCGGCCCGGTCTGGGCGGCCAGCACGTCCGGGTGCACTTCAGTCGGGCCGGGCAGGAAGAACCGTCCGGGCTGGAGTGGCACGCTCACGCGGTCGGAACGGAGGTGTTGAGTTCCTCCCACTCCCGCTCCTCGGAGGTCCACCGGAACCAAATCACCGCAATGGTGATCCAGAGAATGAAACCCCCTCCAAGCTTCATCACAATGCCAGAAATCGTTTGATCGGTCACCGGATCCAACCCCCACTCGAGAGCGGCCGCGCCGTAGACCGGGTAGAGAGCCACGGTGGAGAAGGTGAGAAAAGAAGCCGGGATGGTAGGAAGCAGAGATTGGAAGAACAGGTAGAGCATCTGCGCCGGGCGAGAGATCTTCGGAATCGCCATGGTCGGAGAGAGAACAGGCATCCACATGAGGAAAGCCGAGAAGAAGAGAAGCGAATGAATGAGAAAATGGGCCAACTCGTTGCCCAGCATCAACCCGACCACTTCCGGCCAGTGGATCAGGATGAATGTTGTGTTGAAGAGCACAAAGGCGGGCACCGGTCGAGCCAGAGGTCTCAGCCATCTGGTTACCCACGGATGGCCCAGGGTTGCGTCGCCAAGCCATCGCGGAGTACCCATGAGCAGCAGTGGCGCGACCACCAGGGCGAGAACGATGTGCTCCACCATGTGCACCGAGAACAGCGATTCCTCGCCAATGTCATGGAGAGGCCACCCCGATACCAGCCACATCAGTGCGAGCGCCAGATACCACTGCCACCACTGTCTTCGGGTCGGACCCGGAGCAACCGAAACCGAATGGGTACGGATCCGCACATTGGCGTACCAATAGCCGAACCCGAGGACGAAGATCAGGGCCCAAACATCGAAATGCGGGTGCCAGTCGGGTATCACGATCGAGGTGCCCCTAGCCCCGAATGACAACGACCCCCATTGCCGACAGGACCACGAGATAGAGGCCTACGGCGAGGATCGCACCGGCTGTGAAAAAGCGGCTGGGGATGGCGTTTTCGAATCGGAGGTGCATGTACCAGCCGACCACGATCACAAACTTGAGCAACGCAAGAGAAATCAGGATGAGGGCGTTGAGACCGCCGAGCCCGAGTTCACGATCGATGTAGAACATCGCCACCTCAAACACCGTGAGCACTGCCAGGAGCGCAGCAATCTTCCAGTACTGAGCCGGCGAAGGGTGGGTGTCGTGTTCTGTTGTCATGCCGGAGGCACCGAGAGCAGGTAGACGACAGTGAAGATGACGATCCAGATGATGTCGACGAAGTGCCAGTACAACCCGACCAACTCGAGGCTCATACCCTGTTTCTCGCTGAGACCGCCCCTGCGACGGGAGATGCCCCAAAGCGAGAGCAGCATGATCACCCCGATCGCGACGTGTGTGCCGTGAAACCCGGTGAGCAGATAGAACGCCGATGCTGCCGGGTTGGAGGACAGGGTCATGTCGTATTTGGTGACGAACTCGGTGAACTCGAACACCTGGCCACCGAGAAAGACAGCACCCAGGGCAGCGGTGGCAAACAGCCAGGTCCGGGTGCCATTCTGATCGCCCTTGCTCAGGGCGTTATGGGCAAGCACCCTCGTCAGGGAGCTCATCAACAACACAAACGAGCTGACCGAGGTGAATGGAATGTCATAGATCTCGGACGGGTAGGTCCCCTCGAAACCGCCACGATTCGAGTAGAGCAGATAGGTCGCGATCAACGCCCCGAAGAACATGAACTCCGAGCTGAGGAAGACCCACATTCCGAGCTTGCGATTGTCGATCCCGGTCGATTCGTGCTCGTCGTGGTGGGAAACGGGAGTGTCGTGTGCTACATCAGACACCGGCTTGCACCTTCTCTGACCTCTCTTCACCCGGCTTGTCGTGAGGCTCCTCGACCGGTTCGATAGCCCAGCCGATCACGGCGGCAAGCGAAACCACCGCCCCGATCGCGATCAGAGCCTTCCCCCATGCGGTCGTGTGATAGATGATCCCGTAGAACATCAGTAGAAGCCCGGCAGCCATGATCAACGGGAAGTAGGAAGGGGTGGGCAGATGTATCGGCTCGGGCGGGTTCAGCCCGACATGTTGCAACTCGGCAATGATCTGGTCGGCATCTTCTTTGCGAACAGCACGACCCTCGTCATCCTGGTCGTACTTGAGATGCCAGAAGTGGTCCAGTTTCGAGACCACCGGCGAGACAGCAAAGTTGTACTCTGGAGTCGGGTTGGGGATCGTCCACTCGATAGTCCTCGCATCCCACGGGTCGAGCCCGGAGTCCTCACCGTGTCTCCGGCTGTGATACCAGTTGTACATGAAGACGGCCACACCCGTGGCGATGATGAAGGCGCCAATCGTCACGACGACATTCCACGGCTCCAAGCCGGTTTCCGGAGCGTACTTCCAGGTTCGTCGCACCATCCCCTGCAGCCCGAGCCAGTGCATGGGAGCAAACGTGGTGTTGAAGCCGATGAACATCAGCCAGAAGTTGATCTTCCCCAGCCTCTCGTTCATGATTTTACCGGTCAGCTTGGGGTACCAGTAATAGAGCCCGGCGAACAACCCGAACACCGAACCGCCAAACAAGACATAGTGCAAGTGGGCGACGATGTAGTAGGTGTCGGTCTGCTGCCAATCTGAGGGCACGACTGCATGGGTCACTCCCGAAAGCCCGCCGATCGTGAACATCGCGATGAAACCAACGGCAAAGAGCATGGGGGTAGTCATGCGAATTCGCCCTCCCCACATGGTCCCGAGCCAATTGAAGATCTTGATGCCGGTGGGGATGGCAATGGTCATCGTCGCCAGGCCAAATGCCGCCTGGGCAACGGGAGTGATTCCCGAGGAGAACATGTGGTGGGCCCACACGCCGAATCCGAGGAAGGCGATCGCTGCTCCAGCAAATACCACGGCCGAATAGCCGAACAGGGGCTTCTTGGAGAAGACCGGCAGGACCTCAGACACGATTCCCATGGCAGGCAGGATCAGGATGTAGACCTCTGGGTGCCCGAAAAGCCAGAACAAATGCTGCCAGAGAATCGGGTCGCCACCACCCACAGGCGCGAAGAAAAGGGTTCCGAACTGCCGATCGAAGGTGACCATGAAGAGCGCCACCGCAATGATCGGAATCGAGAAGAGGAGTAGGAACGCAACAACGGTCCCCATCCACACGAACACCGGCATCCGCAATAGCCGCATGCCTTTGGCACGCATGTTGAAGACGGTGACGATGAAGTTGACTGCGGAGACCAACGACGCGAGTCCGATGAGCTGAAGACCGAGAGCCCAGTAGTCCATGGCCGTCCCCGGCGAGTAGAAGGGACCGGCGTTGGGCTGATACCCGAACCAGCCGCCATCGGGAGAGTCGGCGAGCCAGTTGAAGCTTCCCGGACCACCACCGGCAGCGAGGTTCCCGGCGATGCCGTCGGGTCCAATAGGGGGTACCGAAGTTCCAAAGATGAACGTGCTGTACAAGAAGATGCCACCGAAGAAGAAGATCCACCACGACAGGGCGTTCAACCGGGGAAAGGCAACGTCGCGGGCGCCGATCATCAACGGGATCAGATAGTTCATGAAGGCAGCCGAGGCCGGCATGATGAACAGGAAGACCATGGTAGTGGCGTGCATGGTGAACATTGCGTTGTAGGCGCCGGCAGTGAGGAACTCAGCGTTGGCCGAGGCCAACTGGATCCTGAGCATGAGGGCTTCGAGGCCACCAATGATGAAGAAGAAGAAGGCGGCGTAGCCATACATGATGCCGATCTTCTTGTGATCGACCGTGGTCAGCCATGACCACCACCCCGTCGTCGAGGACGGGCGCTTGAAGATGGTCGTCCTCGGACGCTCGGCGGTTGCCGTCATTTGTTGCTCTCCAGCCAAATGATCAAATCGTCTATCTCCTGAGAGGTGAGTGCCAGATTCGGCATGAAACTACCGGGCTTCACACTGGGCGGATCCGCCAGCCACGCTTTGAGCGCCGCGTCGTAGCTTTGCCCTTCTTCCGGGAGGCTGGCGCCTGCAAACACCGTCCTCGAGGCGAAATGGGTCAGATCCGGTCCGTTGAAGGCCTCCCGCGGAACGATGTTGGAGGCCGAGTCGTCGTCAAAGCGGACCGTGTGACACTGGACACAGCCTTTGCTGGTGAAGACCTGATATCCGTCGTACTCGGGGGTGCCCTCAGCGGGAAGAGTCGCCGGCGCCTGCGGCTCGGTGACCCATGCATCGAACTCGGCCGGCTCGACGGCCAGGACTCGGGCTCGCATCAGCGAGTGGGACAGACCACAGAACTCGGCGCAATGACCCCAGAACTCGCCGGGCTCGTAGGACTCGAGCCTCAACTCGGTTACCTGTCCCGGCACGAGATAGCGTTTTCCATGG
>JAUXMQ010000146.1 GCA_030623125.1 Acidimicrobiia bacterium | reverse complement strand
TCCTGACCAGACCGCGAGCCCAGACTGCAGGTGGAGATTGGACGTCCTCTACGGCGGTGTCTTCGATGAGCGGCTGGGTCACGGGTGGAAGTATCGACGAAAACCGCCAGTAAGTGAATCGTTTGTGAAGATCTACGCGGCTCATACCCGCGTGGATCTTCACAAACGGGATCTGGGTGGTGAATCGGTCCCTCCAGGCATGTACGGTGGCGATGTCTTGGAATACCAGGCTCTCTACCGCAAGTATCGGCCGCAGACCTTTGACGACGTCATCGGTCAGGCCCATATCACCACAACTCTGACGCGTGAGATCGCCGATGGTCGTGTCGCCCACGCCTATCTATTCACCGGTCCGCGCGGCACCGGGAAGACCTCAACGGCGCGGATTCTGGCCAAGGCTCTCAACTGTGAGAACAGACACGCCGACGGGTCTCCGTGCAACGAATGCGGGAGTTGCGAGGCAATAACCCAGGGGACCTCCCTCGACGTTCTCGAGCTTGACGCAGCCTCTCACAACTCGGTCGACGACATTCGCGACATCAAGGTGAGCGTCGCCACTGTTGCCTCGGCCGCAACCTCGAAGCGCGTGTTCATCCTGGATGAGGCCCACATGCTCTCCAAGGCCGCGGGGAACGCCCTCCTCAAGACTCTGGAGGAGCCGCCGGATCACGTCCACTTCGTTCTGGCCACGACCGAGCCCTACAAGCTGCTTGACACCATCCGGTCCCGGACCCAGCGATTCGACTTCCATCCGATCCCGGTCGAGGAGCTTGCCGGATATCTCTCAACCATCGCCGACCGCGAGGGCTATCAGACCGACCCGCCTGCCCTCGTTGGCATGGCCAGACATGCAAAGGGGTCGGTTCGGGACTCCCTTTCTCTTCTCGAACAGGTATCCGCCCTCGGTGCGGGAACGGTCGATATGGCCGGAGTTCGCAGGGCCCTCGGCCTGGCTGATTCGGAAGTCTTCCTGCGTCTCGCCAATGCAGTCGCCGGTCAGGATGCCAAAGCTGCGCTGGAGCTGGTTGCGGAGCTTTCTGCCGACGGTGTGGATCTGCGGCGTTTCGTCGCAGAGTGTGTCTCTTTCTTCAGGGGAGTCTTCCTTGCCCACTATGCGCCGAACCTCGCCGAGATATCCGACGAGCCCCCCGAGGTTTATGAGTCGTGGAAGAAGGCGACGGAGCTGATCCCCGCAGGGGATGTTCTCAGAGGCGTCGACCTTCTCGGCGAGGCCCTGGTCAGAATCCGTGAAGGCCGGGAGGAGCGGCTCATGACGGAACTGGCCCTGATCAAGCTGACCCGTCCCGAAACCGCCAGCGATCCCGAGTCTCTCATCGCCCGGATGGACCGGCTGGAGAGACGGATGGGAAAACCAGCCGAAGTGCCCACGTCTGCCAGGGCTTCGGCTCCGGTCGAGCTCCCCAAGCCTGCCTCTGCATCAGTCGAGAAGCCAGCCCCCAGATCTGCAAAGGAGGAGACCGATGCCAAAGAAGAACCCCCTGAAGCGGCAGCCCCCTTGCTTTCCAATGACGGGCCGGTCGACGAGCCAGAAGCCCCAGGCATCGACATAACCTTCGAGCAACTCCAGAAGATATGGCCCGGGTTGTTTGGCGGTCTTCGCGACGTCCTCGGAGCAAGGCGCTGGGCGTTCTTCCGGGAGGCTGTTCCCGACGGTGTTGAAGGCAACACCATCGTGCTCGAAGTTGCTCACGATTTCCACCTATCGGCCCTGGAGCAGGACGATGCGGTCTCAAAGATCGTAGCTACCAAGGCGAGCGACCTTTTCGGATCGCCCATCCGGGTGAAGTTCAGGTCGAAGACAGGGCATCCAGCCGGCGTCGACAGCGAAACCAATATCGACATGAGCCAGCTCGAGGAGCGCCCCGCTGTCGAGACCGACCCCACGGCCCTTCTGGCTGCTGAACTGGGCGCCGAGGTCGTTGACGAGTAGGCAACGAGACATGTCACGGGCCGGGAGTACTCTGCTGAACATGAATCAACAACCCGACATGCGTCAGATAATGCAGCAGGCGCAGCAGATGCAAGAGCAGTTGGCCAAGGCTCAAGCAGACCTGGCCGAGCGCCGCTTCGAAGGTTCTGCCGGCGGTGGGATGGTCACCGCCGTCGTAACCGGCGGCCCCGAGTTGGTCGAGATCAAGATCTCTCCCGACGTCGTCGACGTCGACGATGTCGAGATGCTCGAGGATCTCGTTGTCGCCGCGGTGCGACAGGCGATGGAGGCAGCCGTCGAGGCCGCCAGCAGTCAGCTAGGTGGCTTGACAGGCGGTCTTGATCTCGGTGGTCTGCTTGGTTGATGTTTGAAGGACCAGTCCAGCGTCTCATCGATGAGCTGAACCGGCTCCCCGGAATCGGGGCCAAGTCGGCACAACGCCTCGCCTTCCATCTGCTCTCCGTTGAGGAGGCCGACGCGTTTCGCCTCGCCGCTGCCATCACCGACATGCGTGACCAGGTCAAGACTTGTGGTCGGTGCTTCAACGTTGCGGCGGGGGAGCTCTGCTCGATCTGTCGCGACGAACGGCGTGACTTCAGCATCGTGTGCGTTGTCGAGCGACCCCAGGACATCGTTGTCTTGGAGCGCACCCAGGAGTATCAGGGTCGCTATCACGTTCTGGGCGGCTCGCTCTCACCGATCAATGGCATCGGGCCTGGGCAACTTCGATTCGACGAACTGATGGCTCGACTCGAGCCCGAGGGGATCGAAGAGGTGATCGTGGCGACCAACCCGACCATCGAGGGTGACGCCACCGCCATGTACATCGCCCGCGAGTTCAAACCGCATGGGGTGAAAGTCACCCGGCTGGCTTCAGGTCTGCCTGTCGGCGGGGACCTCGACTACGCCGACGAATTAACCCTCGGCCGGGCCCTGGTTGGCCGCTCCGAACTCTGAGCGCCACGGCGCGTCGTAAATGAGCTGGGTTGCGTTTAGAAAGCGGGTAACCGCGACAAATATCCCATTCAATCCGACACGCGACCGCCGTGTCTGCGTAGCCTGCGTCAACCCCGATGGGGAGAGTGGATCACCACCGGATAGAGGAGGAGTATGAACAAGCTGCAACACACCAAACTGATGGAGCGCAGACAGTTCCTCAAGATGGCATCGATGGGAGCACTTGGCGCTGCTGCCCTTGCTGCCTGTAGCAGTGGGGACGCCGATCTCGACGAGGCAGCCGCTGACGACAGCCTTCCGGAGCTGGAATGGGACCTGGCCACCAGTTGGCCCCCGATTCTCGACACCATCTTTGGTGGCGCTGAGAGGTTTGCCGATCGTGTCGCGGCCCTGAGTAGCGGAAAGTTCATGGTGACGGCTCAGCCCGGTGGCGAAGTAGTGCCGGCTTTGGAGATCCTTCAGAACGTCGAGACCGACAGCATCGATTTCGGGCACACAGCTTCGTACTACTACACGGGTCTGGATCCTGCCACGGCTTTTGGCACTGCCTTACCGTTCGGCCTCACAGCCCGGCAGCAGAACGCGTGGCTGTATGAAGGCGGCGGTCTTGACATGCTTCAGGACTTCTATGCGGACAAGTTCAACGCCATCCAGTTCCCTGCGGGGAATACCGGGGTTCAGATGGGTGGCTGGTTCAACAAGGAAATCAAGTCGACCGCAGACCTCGAGGGTCTCGTCATGCGCATTCCCGGCCTCGGTAGCCAGGTGATGTCCAAGCTCGGTGTCACCGTTCAGGTGCTGCCAGGTGGGGAGATTTTCCAGGCATTGCAGACCGGTGCCATCGACGCCACCGAATGGGTTGGTCCTTACGACGACACCACCATGGGTTTCCATGAGGTGACCCAGTTCTACTACCACCCGGGTTGGTGGGAGCCAGGACCGTCGCTGGAAGTGATGATTCCCCTGCCGAAGTGGAACGCTTTGCCGGAGATCTATCAGGAGATCATCAAAACTGCGGCGTATGAGGCCAACAGCACGATGATGGCTCTATATGACGTGAGGAACCCCATCGCTCTGCAAGACGAGATCATCGACAATCCCGACATCACGATCCTTCCGTTCCCGGATGACGTGATGGCGGCTTCCGAGGAAGCCTCGTTCGAGATCTTCGACGAGAGTGCGGCTACGAGTGCCGACTTCGCCTCGATTTTCGAAGAGTGGAAGAAGTTCCGCACCGGTATCCAGGCATGGCACGGTCTGGCGGAAGCCTCGTATCTCGAGTACGTGGGTAGAGCCTGAGAACGGAGCCAACGACAATCGAAAGGACCCCGCTGCGGCGGGGTCCTTCTTTGTGGTCGGGG
>JAUXMQ010000118.1 GCA_030623125.1 Acidimicrobiia bacterium | reverse complement strand
GGACATCGAGTCTCTGCTGGCGACTCTCCACCCGGCCGTTCTCGAGGCCTTCGATGAGGAAATCTGCCGGACCTTCATCGAGAACGAGATTCTGCTTCTAATCGATTACAGACTCACCGGGGAAATCGACGGCCCCAACAGCCAGACCTTCGGGTCCTTCACTTTCGACATGTATACCGGCCCGGTAGCGTTCACATTTCAGGGACAGGATTTCGAATCCGACGCCTCGTTCGCAATTGAGGAGACCGGCGTGACCTGGTTCGCCGAATGTCGGGAATCTGGCTGATTCATCTGCCCGGGTTGCGGCGGTGACACACGTAGAACCGACGGATCAGATCACCACGATCGATGGCAGCGATATTGCGCTCAGACCTGATCACGGCGTCGGCGGCATTGTCGGCACCCAACTCGGCGACAAGCCGATCGAAGCGTGACTTTCTTGCTGCCACCACCCTTTCTACGGTGACCCTGAACACGTCGGTCCAGTCGCGAACCTCCACTGCGAAACCCGTCGAGGTGAGCACTTCTACGTACGGCTCGTCGACCGAGACGTACTCCGGGCCGAAGTCAAGATCTCGGCGGCCATCACGGACATAGCTCTCGGTGAGTTCGAGCACGGTGAAAACGAGCGTGCCCCCTGGCTTCAGGACCCGAAAGCACTCCGTCATGACCTCGGTCTTCTGAGAGAGACAACACAACACGTCTGAATGGCAAACCGCCTCGACTGAGGCATCGGGAAGGGGCAGGGCGGCGCCGTGCCCCTGAACCATCACGGCGTTCCGGCCGTCCTGGGTCACTCTCTTCTTGGCCTGGAGCAGGCCGGTAAACGGATAGTCGCAAAGGATTGCGCTGCACCCGGTCTGTTCGGCAATGAAAAGCGCGGGCCAACCCGGGCCCGATCCGATATCGAGGAGTCGATCCTCCTCGGTCAATCCCATCTCGGCGATGAAGGTTCTGATCTGGTCAATGGTGCTCCAGCTTGTTGCCCCGAAATCGGTGCCGAACACCTCCGCTTCTATTTCGAGGAGAACCTCGGAGGCGACATGAGAGAACCCCTCGTTGAAAGAATCGAGGAACTCCTCTTCGGATGAAAACCTGGCCATGGCTCCATCTTTGTCCGATCAGGAACGGGATCGAAAAAGCTCGAGAACTACTCCCGCTAGGAGAGCCTCCAGAAGTCTCCCTTCAGCCCGTGTGAGGCGAAAACCGCCTCGGCCTTTTCAGGCGTAGGCGGCTCCCAGTATTCGTCAAGCCGACCGCTGTACCAGTCAGTCGAGAGGTCAAACATGGTCTGGCACGATGCGACGTATCCGCGGCGGCCGCCGGTTGCCTGAAGCCACACCTCGAGATCTGCTTCCGACCGGAAGCCGCGGATGTTCGCTCAGGTGAACTCGATGTCATCCCAGAAACGACGAGCCGGGATCAGCAGGTGAACAATGCCTTCAGGTGACACTTTGCCGTCTTGCACCGACCAAATCACGTCGCCATCGGGCCCGGGAGCAACGGCCTCACCGTCGCCCATCATCGCCAGGATGGCGAGGGCGTCCCAGGCGCAGTTCGCGTTCCATGATCGATCGCCCACGACACTTCGATAGCCGGTGCCGGTGCCGGAGAACGGGTGAGCCATTTCAACTCGATGACCACCCTCGGCGAGTTTGACCAGATGGGTCTCGGCGAGCCGCTCGAGGGAGTCTTCGACGTCATCGGTCGACCATCCTCGAGACTCCGCAATAGCTACTTCATCGACGACCGTGGTCCCCTCGCTGAAAAGACGATAAATCTGAGCACGAACCTGGCGATCAAAAGGCGTCATCCGCCGAAGACCATAGAACCGCGTACCCGGGTGCCGCATTTGATCATCTGTACGTATAAAAAGGGGAGAGTCAGGTCAGTCGAGAGCAGCCCAGGCTACCGGGGCTTCCTCTACGACCGAATCGAACTTGAGCCCCATCAGGATCACTCCGGCACACCCGGCATCACGGGCCTCACGCTCCATCTCGGAAGTGACCTGCCACGCCGTCTTGCGTCGCACGTCCGGCGACAGATCGACCAGACGCTGCTTCAGGCCATCGCCCACCGGCACGGCTCCCATCGACTCCATGCGGTCGACCCAATCAAGACTGAAGGGTGGGATCACCATCAAGAACACCGGAGGATCCTCGTCTCTCAGATTCAGCTGAGAGACCTGCCTGCCGACAACCTCCGGATCGATCACCGGCCCAGTCACGAAGAACTGCGTACCGAGGTCGATGCGCCGTCGGAACTGCCACTCCTTGAACCGTGTGGGCATCCCCACTTCGAAATCCGGGAGATCATTCTGGAGGTTGGTCAGATGATCGACGATTTCGTGATGATGGGCGAGATGGTCGATGTGGGGAACCGTGTCCCCAATCACCACGAGAAAGGAGTCCACACCGTTTCCCAGGGCCCCACGCACCTCGGATTCGATGGCGAGGATGTTTCGGTCGCGTGTCGAGACCACAACCGTGGGGCGCACGTCGGGGGTGTCATGGGTGATCCGTGCCGAAAAGGCGTAAGGGGAGACCCGGATTCGACCGAACACATTGTCGGTGACGAGCACACGGTTCCACACAGGCGAAAGACTCCTGTGCCGCTGATTGGGGAGTTCCGGCGGGTTGACCTCCGCGATCCGAATCCAACCTTCATCATGCGTCAGCAAGTCGACCCTCCTTTGGCTTCCTGGCGACGAAGTACTTGGCCTGTGGGTGATGGCAGATAATCGCCGACGTAGTTTGCTCGGGCTGATACTGGAATCCGGTCTCGGGCCCCACCTCGATACCGAGGCGATCGGCGCCGAGAAGGTTGGCCACGGTCAGGTTGTCCTCGAGATCGGGACACGCCGGGTAACCCCACGAGTAGCGACCACCCCGGTACTTCTGACGGAAGAGACCATGCAGAGTCGGCCCGTCCTGATCGCCGAAACCCCACTCGGTTCGAATCCGATGATGCCAGTACTCGGCCAAAGCTTCCGCCATCTCGACCCCTAGCCCATGAAGAAGCAGATAGTCCTGATAACTGTCGTCGTCGAACAGCTCCTTGGTTCGCGCCGACACTGCGGCTCCCATGGTCACTATGTGAAAGGCGACGTAGTCGATCTCGTTTGACTCGATTGGACGGAGAAAATCGGCGATGCAGTAGAAGGGATCTTCCGGCTGGCGAGGGAAGCGCAACCTCGACAACTGATTGTTTCGAGTCTCGTCCTCCCAGACGACGAGTTCATCCCCATCGCCGTTGGCCGGGAAGTAGCCGTAAACAACCTGCGGAGTGAGGAGATCGGACGCCCGCGCCCGTGCCAGCTGCTCCCTGAGAAGTGGTTGCAAACGCTCCTTGAACTCAGAATCAGGCTCGCCGCTCTCGGGTCGGAACTGCCACTGATTTCGGAAGAGGGCTGTCAGGTTCAGATAAGGAGTGATCTCGTCGAGGGTGATTCCCTTGACCAGCCGAGAACCGATGAACGGGGGCCCATAGACATGGTTGTCCGTCTCCACCGAAGGCGCTCTGTCCGGGATGGCCGACGACGGAGTCGTCGCCTCACGACGCTTCCTCGGTGCTGCCGTCTCGGGTCGCTCCTCCCCTGCAACGATTCTCGCCATGGCGTCGAGCCCGGCGAATGCATCTTTGCCGTAGTAAAGGGGGCCCGAGTAACGGGAACGGAGATCGGCCTCGACATAGCTTCTCGTCAGCGCGGCGCCGCCGAGCATGACCGGGACATCTCCCAGTCCCCGACGCTGCAACTCCTCGAGGTTGTCACGCATGATCAGCGTGCTCTTCACCAGGAGACCGCTCATCCCGATGGCGTCGGCCTTGTTGACCTCAAACGCCTGGATCATCTCGTTGACCCCCACTTTGATCCCGAGGTTGTGGACCTCATATCCGTTGTTCGTGAGAATGATGTCGACGAGGTTCTTACCGATGTCGTGGACGTCCCCCGACACGGTCGCCAGCACCACCGAACCCCGCCCGGAGTTGTCGTCCTTTTCCATCTTCGGCTCGAGGTAGGCAACAGCTTTCTTCATCGTCTCCGCCGACTTGAGTACGAACGGAAGCTGCATCTCGCCCGAGGCAAAGAGCTTTCCGACCGTCTTCATCCCGGCCAGAAGGAAGTCGTTGATGATGTCGAGTGGCCTCGTCCCATCATCCAACGCGATGTCGAGGTCCTCGATGATGTTCTTCTGGTCGCCGCCGACGATTCGCTCAGCGAGCCTCTCGGCAAGGGTCAAGCCTTCATATCGGTCGATCGTCTCGGTAGTCATTGAGACATCGGCGAACAGCTCCAGGATGCGCTCCAACGGGTCATATCCCACCGACCGGCGGTCGTAGATGAGGTCGAGGGCTGCTTCGCGATGTTCTTGATCGATCCTGTTCAGCGGTTCGATTTTCCCAGCCTGGACGATTGCAGCATCGAGACCGGCCTCCACAGCCTCATGGAGAAACACCGAGTTCAGCACCCGGCGAGCGGCCGGGTTGAGGCCGAAGGAGACATTCGACACGCCAAGCACCGTGCGGACGCCGGGAAGCTCGATCTTGATCGCCCTTATGGCCTCCAACGTTTCGACGGCATCCCCACGAAGGTCGTCATCGCCGGTACTGAGAGGGAAGGTCAGCGCATCAAAGATCAGGTCCGAGGAGGACAATCCATACCGGTTGACAGCGATGTCATGAATCCGGTGGGCGATCCGCATCTTCCACTCGACAGTACGGGCCTGGCCTTCCTCATCGATCAGGAGGCAGATCACAGCCGACCCATGCTTGCTCGCCAAACGAAACACCCGATCCAAGCGAGAGCCCTCGCTCTCTCCGTCCTCGAGATTGGCGCTGTTCAGAACGCTCCGTCCCCCGAGCTGTTCGAGCCCGGCCTCCATCACCTCCGGTTCCGTTGAGTCGAGTACCACTGGAACGGCCACGTCTGTCGCAAACGCCGACGCCAGTCTCGTCATGTCATCCACGCCGTCGCGACCGACGT
>JAUXMQ010000233.1 GCA_030623125.1 Acidimicrobiia bacterium | reverse complement strand
TCGGTCGAGGATGTCGACCGTCTGGGAGAAGAGGATTCCCAGCAACCGATCGCGGATTCGGGCCGCTCTCTCGGGACCCACGTCGACAGGTTCCCCTGGGGAGATCGTGTTCCAGGTATCCACGGAACGAAACACGGGTGCCGGCCGGTAATGCTCCCCCTCTTCGAGCATCTGAAGAGTGTTGGTCTCGACGATGATCGGATTGCCGCCGGCCAGGTTGAGAACGAAGAATGGCCCCGCGTGAACGAACTCACCGGCGACGTGATCGATCTCCGCGGCGGTTGCCTCGTCGAGAAGATGTCCGGCCTCGTTGCACCAGTTGTCGAATACCCGATCGAGCATGAAACAGGGAACGTCAGAAGTGACCAGCGGTACCTTGCCCGTGCCGGCGAAAAACCACCGGAGAAATTCGACGACATCGGCGTCGACTCGCTCCCAATCCACGACCTCGACGATGGGGTTCTGAAAGGCAGGCGCGAAGAAGTGGGTGACGGTGGCGCGCTCGGGATGCTTCAGATCCGCGAACAGCCGTTCCGCGGGCAATGAGCTCGTGTTGGATGTGATGAGGGTGTCGTCTCGAACAATGCCCTCGACACGCCCGAAGATCTCGCGTTTGACTTCGAGTTCCTCGCTGGCAGCTTCGATCACCCACTCGCAATCCGACATGGCCTTGTAATCGAGCGTCGGAATCAGATTCTCCATGACCCGACCGGCCTGGCTCTCGGTCAACTTGTTGCGCGCCAATCCCTTTCTCACGTGCGTCTCGATCCGCTCGATGGCGGCATCGAGCGGCTCCCGGGCCACATCGACCAACACCAACTCGAGGCTGGGGAGGTTGCTCTTGAGGTAGTAGCCGATATCGGGCCCGATCGTTCCTGCTCCGACCACGGCGATGCGGGACGGATGTGGTCGCGCCGGCTTTGCCAAGAGCGGGTTCTGAAACCTCATGACAACACCTTCCGGGACTGAAGTGCCTTCAACACCTTCTCCGGTGTTATCGGCAGGTCGTGGATACGAACCCCCACCGCGTCATAGATGGCGTTGGCGACGGCGGGAGCGGTCTGCACCATCACCAGTTCACCGGCCCCTTTGGCTCCGAACGGACCGGTGTGCTCGTTGGTCTCGATGAATTCCAGCTCTATGGGAAAATCCAGATCGGCTGCGGACGGCATCTTGTAGTCGGTGAACCCAGGATTGAGAATGCGACCACCTTCGGTCTTTATCTCCTCGTACAGCGCATAACCGACACCCTGGGCGATACCCCCGTACATCTGGCCTTTCAAGGCCTGAAGACTGAGCACCCGCCCGACGTCGGTGACGGCCACCAGACGCAGAATCGTCACCTCGCCGGTGTCCTCATCGACCTCCACCTCCACGCCCTGAACCCCAAAGGCGTAGTTGGCCGACATGTTCCCGTAACCCTTCTCCCAGTCGGGCAACTCCGTTGGCGGCTCGTAGAACGACTCCTCGGTGAAGATGGTCCCCAACCCAGCCTCCTCGGAAAAGTGAATCGCCCGAAGGAGCCTCCCCAGCTCCACTCGCAGCCATGGCCGGTCGGGCGCATCCGGGACAAAGAGCCAGCCGTCCTTCAAATCGAGTTGATCCCGGGTGACGGATCGGAAGTCGAATTCGTCTGGCCAATTTTCGCCAAGTCTCGCCAGATTCTGATCGACCACCCCGGGATACACCTTCTCGGCGGCGGTGAAGATCCGCTCACGCAGCTTCTTGGCCGCTCCAATAGCGGCATTTCCGGCCATGAAGGCGCCACGACTGGCATGAGTTCCGACATCCCAAGGTGAGGTGGCGGTATCGGTCTGGTTGATGATCACACTCTCCGGCTTCACCCCGAGCGACTCGGCCACCATCAGGGTCAAGGCCGAGTGCAGACCTTGCCCCATCTCGACTCCGCCATAACTCACGTTGACGTTCCCGTAGTCGTCGAGCTTGAGGATGATCCCGCTGCCGTCGGAGCGGTAGATCTTCCCGCCGCCACCAACGTTGATCAGACCCGCCATGCCCACGCCACGTGGACGGTCGGGGTTTTTGCCCCGCGTTGCAGACCAGTCGAGGCGGTCGGCTGTCGTATCGAGACACCCTTTGAGACCACATGTCTTCAGATCCAGGCCCATCGGGGTCAGGTCCCCCGGCTCATTGCTGTTGATGCGGCGCATCTCGTAGGGGTCGATGCCTGCCTTGGTAGCGAGGTCATCGAGGCTTGATTCGATCGCCCAGGTCACTTCGGGGTTGCCATAGCCGCGCATTGCCTGGCAGTAGGTGTTGTTGGTGTAGACAATCGTCGAGTTGAAACTGATCGCGGGGACCCGGTAGAGCGAGGTGGCGGCGACCAGCATCACGTTGGGATAGGTAGCTCCCCATGACCCATACGCACCGTTGTCCTGGGTGACCTCGATCTCGCGGAAAGTCAGCTTGCCATCCCGGTCACACCCCTGGCGGATCAGGAAGTGGGCGGACTGGCGTGGCGAGAGATAGGAGAACTCTTCGGCCCGGTTGTAGAGAATCTTGACCGGCTTGCCGGTTTTCCACGCCAGGAGAATCGAGATGTACTCATAACCGTGGGTGTCGAGCCCGGATCCAAAGGCCCCTCCCAGGGCCGGCACGATCACCCGAACGTTACGGTCCTTCAAACCAAGCGTCTCGAGTGTCTTGGTGAAATCTCGCTGCGCAAGGAAGGGGATCTGTGTCTTCGCCGTGATAGTCAGATTTCCTTTGAGGTCGAATTCGGCAATACAGCCCGCGGTCCCCAAACAGGCCTGCTGTATGCGGGGCACCGTGTACTCACCTTCGGTGATGTGGGCCGAAGCGCTTCTGGCGGCTTCGAGATCACCTGAGTGGTGAACGCATCTCAATGGCACGAGGTTGGTTGTCGGGGAGTTTCCCCGTCCGTCCTTCTCATGGATCAAAGGGGCATCATCGGCCATGGCCTCCTGGGGGGAGAAGACCCC
>JAUXMQ010000217.1 GCA_030623125.1 Acidimicrobiia bacterium | reverse complement strand
GACAAACGAGACATCACGGGCCTTGGCAGGCACACCGTCGGCAAAGTCCCTCGCTTCGAGATCGGACCCGACCAGATACCACTCACCGGACTTCGACCAGTAGACGGCATGCACGTCCCCGAGGGCGCGCGCCACCTGGAGGCCGGTCAGGACCGAGATGTCATGCTCATCTGACGGCCCACCGAATACAACTGCTGGCTTGCTCATGTGGTGCTCTGCGTCGGGGGGCACTTATTGATTCTCACGGGTAGTGATCGGGGAGATCGTTCTCGTAGAGAACTGCATCGCCCGGTCCGAGGGTTCCCCGGATCCATGCAACAGCCTCCTCCCGATCGTCCACGACGGTAACGGACGCCCGGCCGTTGGCAGAACCCTGGACCAGAGCCTCACGGTTGGTCTTGCCCACGACGATGAAATAGTCGACCACATCGGCGGCGGCCGAAGCGAAAGCCCTGTTTTCTTTCCCCTGAACCGGCCCGAGCTCAACCATGCCCGGTGTCACCACGGCCAACTTCCCTGCGCTCCCCACGTGCTGGAGCAACTCGAGAGCCCTTTTTGCACCTGCTGGATTCGAGTTGAACGTGTCGTCGACGATCGAGAACCCCGATTCGGAAACCGTGATCGCTTGACGATGATCGGTGACAGGCAGTGTTGCCGTACGCGCAACCAAGCCCTCGACGTCGACGCCGAGGGCCAGACAGATGCCTATGGCCACAGCCAGATTCGCCGGGAAGATATCGTCTGGAGCCGGTGCAATCACCCGTCCGTCCAGTCGAATGGAACCGTCAGCCACCACGACCCGCCCATCCTCGCCTGTGGAGACCTCGATGATGCTCATCACCTCGGCTTTTTCCTTCGCAAGTCGAGCCAGGAGAGGGTGATCGACACAGATCACACCAACCTCCGCCCTCTCGAGGATTTCGGCCTTGGCCGAGACGATGCGCTCCTCGGTTCGAAACCTCTCCAGATGAACGGGGCCAATGGCGACCATTGCCGCCACCCGCGGCGGAATCCACCTACACAACTCGGCGATCTCACCGGGGCCATAGGTACCCATCTCGGCGACGAACACCTCGGTACCGGGAGCAAGGCTCTCATTGATGGCTCGTGCCAGCCCCATTCGGTTATTGAAAGAGGCAGGGCTGATCACCGTTCGTTTCGTTCCGTCCAGTAGATGGCCCACATAGTTCTTGGTTGTCGTCTTGCCGTACGAGCCGGTAATTGCCACCACCTCGGCTCTGACAGCCTCGAGTTTGCGGCCAGCTTTGCCTACCCACTTCGAGCCGAGCAGACCCTCCAACGGTTTGAGCGCCAAAAGAACAAAGTCGACGATGAGGGGCAGGGCGAATAGCCCGACAACGATCACGACCGGCGTTCCCGATCGCCCCCCGAGGTAGTAGATGCCGACGAGGATGATCCCTGAAACGAAGGCCACCCGCTTCAATCGCCCCGTCCAGGCAAGCGGACTCGTCGTGCCTTTGATGCCAAGACCGACCGGGCCGATCTGCGTTATCGCCACCATGAATCCGAACCAGGGGTTCCAGAACGTCCCGATGACGCCGACCAACCCCAGGGCCGACAACCCGAGGTTGGAAGACCCGTTGGTCCACCATCGCCACGCGAACCGACTGACGGAGGGCGCGAGATAGTGCTCCCGCTGCGCGATCCGTAGCCAGCGAAGACCCGCGGGGATCGAGGCGACCCCACAGACGGCCGCAAGCACCCAGGTCATTCCATGACCGACTCTATTGCCTTGCGGAGTTCCTCCGGGGCTTCGATGGGGACATGATGTCCCACACCCTCGAGCACCCTCAGGTCGACGTCACCGTCGGCCTGTTCTATGACGCCGGCGGTCATCTCAGCCACCGAGACGGGTACCTCGTCATCCAACTGACCCCAGAGCAGCACGACCCGGGACTGCATATCTCTCAGTTGCGGTTCGTAGCTCTCGTTCACCACCTTCACCAGAATGTCCCGCATGACGCCGGTCGCCGATCTGTAGTCGTCGGAGCCACTTCGCCTGCGAAGACTCTCCATACGCCGATCTGAAACGATGCCGATCCTGTTGAGCGATCTGACGATCCTGTAGGAGATCCTCGGCCGTCGACCAACCCGTGATCGAACGATCGGCGCACCCGTGAGGATGACCGGGCCGATCTCGTCCGGGCGCCGCGCCGCCAGACACACCGCGATTCTGCCGCCGAAGGAATGACCGATCAGGACGGGAGGCCTATCGAATTCCGACAGCATCTCAGAGAGAATGTCTGCATAACCCTCGGCGCCTATCACGTCGGCGGGAGGAGGCGACGCGCCAAAGCCCGGAAGATCCGGGGCAAAGGCCGAAATACCCATCAGGCTGTTCTTGAAATCGGCTCCACGCCGACCCCACCCATGGAGGGCAAGAACACGTGGCGGTCCTTCGCCGAACACCTCGGCAAACACTGCGCCGTCAACGAATGACCGTAAAGCCAAAGATCAATCCTCCATCTGACAGGGAGAAACGCCGAGAATACAGGGAGAAGACGCCAAACCAATGACCACCGAAGACATCCAACCGACGATCCACGAGGCGATGGCCCGGTTTCGGGCCTCGCTGCTTCGTCGCGCGTCTGCTGTGGCTTGGGTGGTTCTCATCATCATCGGCGCTCAGGCTGTTCGCAGTGAGATCTTCGCGCTGCCGGCGTTCTACATACCGATGGCAGGTTTGGCTGTCCTGTTGGTTTCGTCGGCAGCGATACGATGGGAAGGCCTCATGGCGACCAGGGCCGCCCCCTGGATCTCCGCCGGCTGGCTACTCGCTCTCATCGTCGGCATAACGGCACTCGCCACTATCCCCGAGTTGGCCGCCACCGCACAGCCGATCCTGTTTGGGATAGCTGCGGTATCAGGTCTTCTTCTCACGTGGTGGACCCACGCAATCATCACCGTGACCATCGGGGTTGCCATCTCCTACATTGCTTTCACCCTTGGACTGGCCGATGCCATTCCAGACGTGCTTGCCCCGGTCCTGACCGTCCTGGTTGTCGCTGCCTCGACTGCCCTGGTCGGTTTTGAGTTTGAGAAAGAAGCCCTTGTCTCGG
>JAUXMQ010000175.1 GCA_030623125.1 Acidimicrobiia bacterium | reverse complement strand
GGGAAGCTCGAAGTCGTGGGGCATCGGCCTGTCCTACTCCCCGGTGTATTCGGGAGATCGGCCCTCGACAAAAGCCTCGACACCCTCCCTGAAATCGTGAGTGGTTCTGAGGAATCCATATGCGAGACCCTCCAATTCGAGACCTGCCGCGAGTGGGACCTCATAGGCACGATTGAGGACCCGCTTGACCATGGACATCGCCAGCGGCGAGTGCTGCTGGAGTTCCGCCGCCAGCCGGTAGCCGGCTTCCTCGAGCTCGTTTGGTTCGACAATCTCGGTGACGAGGCCGTACGACAGTGCCTCCTGTGCGTTGATGCGTCGCCCTCGCATGATCATGTCTTTTGCCCGTCCCAGACCGACCAAACGGCTGAGTCGCTGGGTTCCACCGCTGCCCGGCATCATCCCGATCCGTATCTCGGGGAGGCCAAGTTGGGCCTTGTTTGTGGCAATTCGGAAGTCGCAGGCAAGGGACAGCTCAAGACCCACCCCAAGGCAATAACCGTGAATCAGCGCGATAACCGGCTTTGAGCATCGCTCAGGACCCGCAACATTGTCGTGAAGGCGCGTCAGCTCCTCAGGTGTCGCCTTGAGGAACCCCGGGATGTCCCCACCGGCCGTGAACGCATCGTCTCCGGCTCCGATCAGGAAAACCACATCAACACTGCTGTCCTGGCCTACCAGTCGAAAGAGCTCGGAGAGCTGGTCTCTAGCCAGCATCGACACCCGATTGTGCTTGTCGGGATCGTCCAGGGTGATAGTGGCTGTCCGACGCTCGGCGTTGATCTCGATATCAAGCGCATCAAGATCGGTTGGGTAGTTCAAAGTGACTCCTGTTCTCTCAACAAACGTCTCAGGATCTTGCCTGAAGGGCTCTTGGGCAACTGATCGACGAATCGATACTCGCGAGGTCTCTTGTAACTCGCCAGATCATCCGACACGAGACAGAACGCGTCCAGTTGGTCGGCTTCCACACCCGGATCGGCCACAACCGCCGCGACGACTTTTTGACCGAACCGCTCGTCCGGGGAGGCAAACACGGCCACCTCACGTACACCGGGTACACGGGCCAGAACGTCCTCGACCTCCAAAGGATGAATGTTCTCAGCGCCGCTGATGATCATGTCGTCGACCCTCCCGACAATCCAATAGTCGCCATCGTCATCGACCCGTCCCAGGTCGCCGGTGAAATACCACCCCTCCCGGATGGCGAGCTCATCGGAATCGGGGCGATTCCAATATCCGGCAAATGCCTCGCCGGACGACATATGGCAAATGATTTGACCTTCGTCTCCGGCAGCGACGCTATCGTCGGGCCCTGCTCCCGGCGCCACATCCACCAGTCGCAACCGGGCGTTGATCGAAGCCCGGCCCGCGTTGCCCGGCTTGCGCCACTGGTTTCCGCCGATGGTGTAGCAATAGATCTCCGTAGACCCGTAGTGGTTGACGAAGACCTCGGGTTCAAAGAACTCAGTGCACTTCTCGACCAGGGAGCCGGTCATTGCCGCCCCTGCATAACCAAGGGCCTCGACCGTCCCAACACCGTTCCCTGAGTTGACCAAATCATGGAATAGGGTCGGAGCAAGGTAGAGCGAGCGAATTGAGTGCTGTCCAACCAGCGCAAGCGCCTCCTCGGAGCCCCAGTCTGGCTGCGCCACGTAACACCCACCTAGCAAAGCCATCGACATCAGCGAATGAGTCCCCATCGTGTGATACAACGGCATCACCCCCAGGGTCCGCTCTCCCGGCCGATACCCATGCTGGAGGGCCTGCGCCATGGAGGCGACTCTTTCGACCTGATGGGATCTGGCGACGCCCTTTGGTTTCCCGGTCGTTCCCGACGTGTACAGAAGGATCGCCGCTGATTCCCCCGAGAGGTCGAACCGTCCTTCAATTGGGTCGGAGAGAGCGAGATCATCCAGGCTGCGATCTCCGGCGGCGTCTCCCACCCTCACCCGGATGACCGATTCGTCGAGAGCCCCAACGTGATCCTCCCCGGCAGCCTCATAGACGACAACCGACGCTCCCGAATCCTCCACCGAGTACTGCACCGATGCGGGCGGATTCCTCCACGACAACGGCATGTAGACCGCGCCGAGCCACTGACACGCCCAGAACACCTCGACGTTCTCGACGCGATTCTTCATCACCGTGGCGACCACATCTCCCTCACCGACACCAACACCGGCGAGTCCCGCAGCGAGAACGGAAGCTCGGCCGGCCAGGTCTCGATAGCTGATCACCCTGCCGTCCTGGGCAAGTGCGTCGGCGTTCGGTGTCCGTTCGGCGGTATAGCGCAGCGTGTTGGCGAGGTTCACGTCGCTCCGCCTCCAGCGTCATGTCTCGAGAACTCGTAGATCGCCTCGATGATGGAGGTGTACCCGGTACAACGGCAGAGATGCCCGGACAACATCTCTGCGATCTCTTCTCGACTCGGATCCGTGCGCCGACCGACGAAATCGCACACAGCCATTAGGATTCCCGGCGTGCAGAACCCGCACTGAAGAGCAAAGTTCTTCTTGAAACTCTCCTGGAGAGGATGCAGACCGTCGATCGAGGCCAGTGACTCGACAGTCGCCACCTCTCTCCCGTCGACCTGAATTGCCAGTGTCAGGCACGACCGCACGGCCCTGCCGTCGACTAGAACGGTGCACGATCCACAGACTCCATGTTCACAACCGACATGGGTTCCAGTCAGCCCGAGGCGGTGCCTGAGGAAGTCAGACAAGAGCAACCTCGGCTCGACACTCTCGGTGTGGGCTCGACCGTTGACCGTGACCGTTATCTCAGCCATGGGCCTCCCCCGTTGAATCTTTCCAGGCGCTGCGCAGAGCAGCGTCCACCAGAACACCCATCAGGTGCTGTTTGTATTCTCCTGTGGCGTGAATGTCGTCAGCCGGGTCCACGGCTGCGACGGCCGCCTCCCTGCACGACGAGAAGACGTCTTCGTCGGGTCGCCGGCCGAGGAGGTGGCGTGAGGCCTCCTCGAGGAACAGCGGGCGGTCGGCCACGGAACCAGCGACAATCGTCGCCTGATCCACGACACCGTCAACCACGTGGATCGCGACAGCAATCATTGCCAGGGCATAGTCACCATGACGCAAGGCAAATTCAGAAAAGGCGAATCCCCATTCCGATCCGCCTACCGGCCATGACGATTCGACAATTATCTCGGTCTCAGAGATCGAGGTGGTGAAGTCGGTGACGAACAGGTCAGCAGCTTCAATATCCCGCTGCCCCTCCTCCGAGACGACGCTAACACTCCCACCCAGAGCAACCAGTGCGACTGGAAGCTCACCACGGGAATCTGAATGGGCTAGCGATCCAGCCACGGTCCCTTGGTTGCGGGTGACGTAATGACCGACATGAGAAACACCCTGTGCCGCAAGTGGCACCTTGGATTGGACCAGAAACGAGTCACCGAATGTCGACTGACGGACGAGGGCGCCTACTCGAACGACTCCTGCGTCCTCCACGATGTAGTCGAGATCTGGGATGCGGTTGATGTCGACCAAAAGCTCGGGAAAGGAAAGACGGAGGTTCAAGAGTGGGATCAGGCTTTGTCCGCCGGCCAGGACCTTTCCGCCAGCACTCTGGGCAAGAATCTTGGCAGCCTCCTCCACCGTGGCTGGTCGCTGGTAATCGAATGGGGCAGGCTTCACTGCTGTTCCATGAGAGCCCAAACCCGCGGAGCGGTCAGCGGAAGCTCCAACTCCTCCACACCAAGGGCATCCCGAACGGCGTTTGCGATGACGACCGGTGCGCTCATCGTGTTGCCCTCACCAAGCCCTTTCGCTCCAAGGGTTGTGAATGGTGACGGCGTCTCGATGTGTGACGTCTT
>JAUXMQ010000214.1 GCA_030623125.1 Acidimicrobiia bacterium | reverse complement strand
GACGTGGTCGATGTCGTTTCTCAATCGGTTTATGTCGGGTTGGTTCTGGGAATCAGTCATGGGTGCCTCGAACAAGGTAGGAAGGGAACAGGAAAGGGAGCAGCGGAGGTGAAGTAGGTGGCGCTAGGCGCCGAAATAGACGAACCCGGGGAAGCGACCGGGGTTATCGCCGGAGTGCACAGTAAGGCGGCGCGTCTGCATGTGGACCGGAATAGTCGCCAGAAAATCCCGAAATGTCAAGATAGGCTCTGAGAATGCTTCGACTCGCCTTCGGGATCATCCTCATCATCGCCGGGCTCGTCTGGATTCTGCAGGGCTTCGACGTGGTGTTCGCTCCCGAGAGCTTCATGACAGGAAACAGGTCGTGGGTGTTCTGGGGTGGGGCAGCGGTGGCGTCTGGAGCCGCGATGATCTGGTGGCAGCGCCGCTCCGCATGAAGAAGAAACCGGCAATTCCGGCTCGTATTTCCCCTGGTCACCACAACCGACCCAAGTAGAATGAGTGATCGATCGTGAGCCATGTCGACGAAGCCCACGAGCTGAAGGCCGTTGCGCAGGACTTTGGCCTGCGAGTCAATGACCTTCGCACCAACCCCTTAGCAAGCCGCTTCACCGTTGCCCTCAATGAGGGTGTCGACGCAGATCGGATCTATGTCCACGCCTCAGAAACTCGGCTCACCATCACCTTGGACCTGAGCGACGGTAAGTCACGGCCTTTGTCATATGACGCGGCCCTGGAGCGGATGCTGGAAGCCATCGGCAGCTAACTCAGGGCCGAGCCTTACCCGATTAGAGGGCTGATTCGGACGACAACTTGCGTCGGAACTCGAGGACGGTGCGTCTCGAGCTCTTCAGAGGCCAAGGGCCCTGACGAAGAAGCTGGCCATTTCCGCTCGGCTGAGAAGACGATCCGGGCAGTATCGAGCCTTGTCCTGTGGGTCACATCCAAGGGTGATCCCCGCACTGGCCAGCTTGTTGATGGACTCCTCGAAGGGGTTTCCATCGTCGTCGTTGAAAAAGTCCGTCCCATCCGGGTTCTCGTAGCCGAACGCACGCACCAGGAGTTCAGCCATCTCATCACGCTCGAGCGGACGATCAGGGCAGTACTCCGTCTCAGTGCAGCCAAAACCGATCCCTGCAGTCTGAATCTTGTCGATCTCGCCTTCGAAGAGATGGCCGCCGACATCGGTGTAAGCAGACACTCCACGGGCAGCAGTCAGGCCGAGAGCTCTCGCGATAAAGGCCGCCATCTCGCCCCGAGTGATGTTCCTTTCAGGACAGAACTCATTGTTGAGACTGCAGCCAATGGTGATGCCCTCCACGAAGATCTTGTCGATATCGACCTCATGAACGGAGTAATCGTCATCGCTGAAATATCCCGTCCAACCGGCCTGGGCGTTGAGCAGGTAGGGATTCGGGTTGATGCGGGTGCCGTCTTGCCAGATCTCGAAGTGGAGGTGAGGCGCCGTGCCTTCGGCATTACCTGAATCACCGACCCACCCGATCAACTGGCCGGCCTCGACCTGAGTGCCGACCTGTATTCCCGGCGCGATTCCATATCCTTGGCCATCATCGCCATAAGAGCTATCTGGATTCTGTGTGTCGTTGTTGAGGTGGACGTATTGAGTAGCCCACCCACCGCCATGATCGATCTTGAGTAGGCAGCACGTCGACCCGATCCACTGGACGGTTCCTGCCGCAGCGGCAACGACCGGCACCCCTTTGACGCCATAAGTGAGGATGTCGGTGGCCTCGTGTCGCCGCGGGCATCCGGAGCCGCCCCGACAGGCGTCGAAGGTGTCTGTGTAGTAGCTATCGCCGCCCACGGGAAAGACGATGTTGCTCGGATCGAAATCCACTGCCAGAGCAGGGATAGCCAGGGCCACCAGCGTGACCAGGACAGTCCCCGTGACCATCAAACGACGCAAAAGAAACTTCACTGCCTGACTTGATCTATCGACCTGGCTCAATACGAACTTGAGTGCCAATACGACGCGGGCTGAACGCGATCACCGACGAAACGTCCCCGGAAACAGTGAAGGCATCCTCCCCCTTGTCCTTCAACGGTACGCTTGATTCACCGCGGGGGCCAACGGAAGTGCTTGTTTGTTGGGCACCGATGCGGTTTAGCTGAATATCTGCGGGAGCCCCTCATGTCTACTCAATGGATCACTCACAAGTTCGGGGGTACCAGTCTCGCCGACGTCGATGCTTTCGGCGCGGTCCGTGACATCCTGGCGACACCCACCGATTCTCGTCAGGCTGTCGTGGTGTCGGCGGTGGCGGGTGTGACAGATGATCTGATCGATTTGGCCGGAATGGCCGGTAGCCGGGACACCGGTTTCGAGGACAAGATCAGACGTATACGCGAGAGCCAGGCGACCCTCATTGACCAGCTTGTGCCCGGTGATGTGGGAGGTGCCCTTCTGGCGCAGGTAGATGACGACATTGAAGAGATCGGCGGGCTCCTCAAAGCGTCCTGGGTGATGCGCACCTCTGTCAGCACCACAGACGCGGTGGCCGGATACGGGGAGCTGTGGTCGGCGAGGCTGCTCGCTGCATTCCTGGCGGAGTCCGGGATGGACGTGACCTGGATGGACGCCCGCGAGGTTTTGGTCGTCGACCCGGCGGAATTGGTTTCGGCGGTGGACTGGGAGACCTCGGGAACCAATTTGGACCGGTGGCTCTCGGACTGTGACAGCGACATATTGGTCATCACCGGATTCATCGCGTCGGATTCACAAGGGTCGCCAATAACGCTTGGACGCAATGGAAGCGACTATTCGGCGTCGATCTTCGCCGCTCTTCTGTCGTCGGTGGAGATATCGATTTGGACTGATGTCGACGGTGTCCTCAGCGCCGACCCTCGACTGGTACCCGACGCGAAAGTCCTCGAGGAGCTCTCGTACAACGAGGCGATGGAGCTTGCCTACTTCGGGGCGGAGGTCCTCCATCCCGCCACGATGACACCGGCGGTCACCGAGGAGATCCCGATCTACATTCGCAACACGTTCAACCCGTCCGGTTCGGGAACGCGGATTCATGTTCAGTCGAGGACAGACTCTCCGGTGAAGGGGTTTGCCTCCATCAGTGCAATTGCCCTGCTCAACCTGGAGGGTTC
>JAUXMQ010000178.1 GCA_030623125.1 Acidimicrobiia bacterium | reverse complement strand
GTGGGCGAGCTGGCTTCTCCCGGGAGACGACCCGGCGCCTTACGCGGTTTTCGTCGACGAGTCCGACATCGTCTGGGTGAGCGACTTTGGCTCTAACTCTCTGGTTCGCTTCGATCCGATCACAGAGGGCTTCGACGCCTACCCCTTACCTCACGAACCTGGCGACGTACGTCAGATTCTTGGTCGCCCAGGTGAGGTCTGGGGTGCGGAGTCGGCGGCCGACCATCTGGTCTTGATCAGGACAGGTCCGTCGGAGAATTAGATCGCACCGAATTCAAGGTCGAATGAGACGTGTCGGCTTGGGGATTTCTGGCTGCTGGGTAGGGTCTAGAGGGATGGCGAAACCCCGATTTCCCGGTAGGCGAATCACGACCAACGGCAACCAGTTGGTCTCTTATCACACCGAGGCCCGGATCACCCAGGGTGGCGTCTTCTACCCCATCACACCGTCCACCGAGATGGGTGAGCAATATCAACAGTCTTTCGCCGAAGGCAAGTTGGACGTCTTTGGCAACACCAAGATCGCCGTGGAGGCCGAAGGCGAGCATGCTGCTCAAGGCGGTGCCATCGCATTGTCCGTGACCGGGCACCGGGTGGTGAACTTCACTTCTGGCCAGGGCATCGTCTACGGCATCGAGCAGTACTACCACGCCCCGGGCAAGCTCTCGACGATGGTGCTCGAGGTTTCGGCTCGGGCGCTGACCAAGCACGCTCTCAACGTCCACTGTGGCCACGACGATGTGTATGCGGCGATGGACACCGGATGGATCATCCTCTTCGCCCGGGATGCGCAACAGGCGGCCGACCAGGCCATCATCCTCCGCAAGGTCACCGAACTCTCCCTCAACCCTGGCATGAATGTTCAGGACGGGTTCCTCACCTCCCACCTGGAGCGAACCTTTTACAAGGCGGAGTCTGAGCTGCTCCGCGAGTTCCTTGGCGCCCCCGACGACATCATCGAGTGCCCCACGGAAGCCCAGCGAACTCTGTTTGGCCCTACCCGGCGCAGGGTGCCGGCGATGGTCGACCTCAAGAACCCCTTGCTCCTGGGACCGGTGCAGAACCAGGAGCACTACATGAACGGCGTCATCGCTCGTCGAAACAACTTCAACGAGCCGATTCTCGAGCTCCTGTCAGATGCCTACGACGAGTTCGCCGAGTTGACCGGTCGTAGCTATGGCATGGTCACTGAGTACGCCACGGATGACGCGGATGTGGTCTTTGTCTCACTCGGCTCGGCAGCAGAGAACATCGAGGCCGCGGTCGACTACCTGCGGGCCACCGACGACGCCAAGGTTGGCTCGGTACACATCAATGTGCTTCGCCCCTTCCCCGACGCAGCTGTGATCAAGGCCCTGGAGGGCAAGCGACGAGTCATCGTCATCGAGCGCACCGATGAACCACTGGCGACCGACAATCCTCTCACCAAGGAGTTGCGGGCAGCTCTAGCCAAGGGTGTGGAGGCCCATCACGAAGGCTTCGACAATGGCGTTCCGGCTCTCGCCCCCGAAGAAGTTCCGCTCGTGCTCAGTGCGTCTTATGGCTTGGGCTCGCGGGACTTCAGGCCTGAGGCGATCGTCGGAGCCTACGAGTACGCCACCGATGCCCGGGCACGTCAGGATGGGAAGAAGCTCGCCGACGGCGAGACTTACTTCGTCCTGGGTGT
This sequence comes from Acidimicrobiia bacterium, assembly GCA_030623125.1. Classification (GTDB taxonomy): domain Bacteria; phylum Actinomycetota; class Acidimicrobiia; order Spongiisociales; family ZC4RG35; genus SZUA-217. The sequence continues at coordinate 2,148 of JAUXMQ010000178.1, read as the reverse complement.
CGACCACCCCTACGCCGTCGTGGCGGACCGGACCCCTTCTCTACTCCCTGAGGGTGCCATAGCCGTACGTCTCCACTCGATCGGCGGATGGGGGATGATCACTACCGGTAAGAATCTCGGCGAGATCATCGGAGCGATTGGTGATGATCTGATCGAGGAGCATCACGAGGTCGACGATTTCGGTCGGCCCAAAGAAGTGCTCCACGTCAGCGCCAACCCACGGTATGGATCGGAGAAGAAGGGGGCGCCTACCGCCTACTTCCTCGTTGTTGCCCCACAGCGGGTCCGGGTCAACTGCGACCTCCACCACGTGGATGTCGTGCTCTGTTGTGATCCCAAGGCGTTCACCCATACCAACCCCTTGGTCGGGCTCAATGAAGGGGGAACCTTCGTCTGGGAGTCCGAGGAGGACCCGGAAACGGTGTGGCAGCAAATTCCTCCGGTCTACCGCCAGGAAATCATCGACAAGAAGATCCGCATATTCACCCTGCCCGGCTTCCAGATCGCACGCGAGGCGACCGACCGCGAAGACCTACAGCTGCGAATGCAGGGCAATGTGTTTCTTGGCGCCTTCTTCAAGGTGTCGGGAATCCTCGGCGACTACGACGTTTCCGACTCCCGTTTCCGTGAGATCGTGAGAGCCCAATACGAGAAGAAGTTCGGACGATTTGGGGATGAGGTCGTCGAATCGAACATGACAGCCATGACCAAGGGCTTCGAGCTCGTCCAAGAGGTCGACCTCGGCGACGCAGCCGCTCCTGACCGCTCCTCGATGAGGAACCCCGCTCTGATCGCATGTGACTCGTGTGCGACGGACTTGCCCACTCGCTCACCCAAAGTCGGTCAGCCGGTGAGGATCTCCCTAAACAAGATGTCGGAGTTCGACAAGGAATTTCGGGCTGGGTTGGGTGATCATCAGCCTGCATCGCCCCTGGCGTCTGTAGGCGTCATGGCTGCGGCTACGGGCCGCACGTCATCCAAGTTCGTAGCGCGGAGAGAAACCCCGGTCTGGATCGCCGAGAACTGCACCGCCTGCATGGATTGCATCACCGCGTGCCCCGACACCGCCCTGCCCAACACCGCCCAAGACATAGCGACCGTCCTACAGACCTCGGCCAAGGCCTATGTCTCGGACATCAAACAACGCAAGCTGTTGCTGGCAGAGCTGGCGGGTGTGGAGAGTCGGGTCCGGGCAAGGATGACCGCCGAGGTCGCCGAGAAGGGATCTACCCCTTTCAACGTGCTCCTACGGTCGGAGATCGATGCCCTGGAGGAGATCGACCAGATCGCCCGCGACCAGTTCATCGAGCTCTTCGACCGGGTTCCCTTTGCGTTCCACAAGTCGACACCAGTTTTCCGTTCCATGGAGCGTAAGGAGGAGGGCACCGGCGGCCTCTTCGCGATAATGGTTTCTGACCTCTGCAAGGGCTGTGCCGAGTGTGTGATGGAGTGTCCCTATGAGGCTCTGGAGATGGCACCGGAGACAGCCGAGCTCAATGCCGATCACGTGAGCGGCACCAACTTCTTGGACATGCTCCGCGACACACCACCCAAGTATCTGGGACGCTTCGACCCCGACGACCCGGTTGGCTCACAGGCTGCCCACCTCAAGAACCACCTCATGGTCAGGAGCAACTACGAGGCCCTGGTCTCCGGTGACGGCGCCTGTGCGGGGTGTGGAGAGAAGTCCGTCATCCACGCAGTGACCAGTCTCACCGAGGCCTATATGAGGCCACTGTTCCGCGACAAGGCAGACCGTCTCGAGAAGAAGGCCGAGATCCTGCACTACGAGGGCGTGGCCATGCTCGAGGCCCTGAGGGATCGCAGTCCGGGCGAGTACGAGATCTTCCGCAGGACTGTCGCCCACGTGATCATGGGTCTGGGAGGCGAGTCCGACGAGGACACTGCCGCCCGACTGGAGGCACATGGTGAGCTCACGGACGCCGACGTCGTTGCCGCGCTGGTCGTCTGCATGTATCAAGACGCTTTCAATCATCGCGATCTCCAGACAATCGATGGTGCTCTGCCCAACGGGATGGCCGTGATGGCGATGGGCGCCCATACCGGTTGCAACACGGTGTATGGGTCCACCCCGCCCAACAATCCTCATCCGTATCCGTGGATGAACTCACTGTTTCAGGACGGCTC
>JAUXMQ010000241.1 GCA_030623125.1 Acidimicrobiia bacterium | reverse complement strand
TCGAGTGTTCAGCTGTCGTACTGGAACCGTCCGATCAATTCCGCACCCAGAGCGGGTCGTTCCACTCCCTCCGTTTCGACTGTTCCCTCGTAGGTGACTTGGAGTCGGGTGGGTCTCCGGTCAGGTGTCGAAGGGATATCGAGAGTCGTGACGTCGGTCAATGGGTTCGGCAACGCTTTTGGAGAGTGCTCAGCCGACACCGCACCAGCGGAGGACGCGCAGGGCTCGCGTCGTGTTCCATCTGCTCGGTTGGCCGGTCGCCTCCATTCTGAAGTGTTCGCGTCCGGAGTGGTGGTTTTGCAGTTTCCATCTCCCGTCCTCGGTCCGTTTGGAGAACAACAATTCGATGGCTTCGTCGGAGCGACCGTCGGGGCGGGCCCCGGCGTTCTGCAGGTAGTCGAGACCGCGCAGGACGTCGTAGTGCCACCGGGGCGGGAAGGAGAATCGAGTCCAGCTCGGATTGATGATTTCGCCGGTGCTCAGAGACCGCATCAGGTGCCGGTCGAGCAGATAGTCCTCACCACGGCGTCGGGCGCGCCGGATGGCTCTAATGAGACCAGCCGGCCGTGTTCGTTCGAATTCGAGAAGTCCTTCCAGCACGAGGATGGTGGTGTTGAACGAAGACCGGATTGATCCGAGCCGCGTCATGCAGTTCCATCCCCCGTCATCTAGTTGTTGGGAGAGCAACCATTTGGCCATGGGCTCGCGATACCCGTCAAACCCCCCGAAGTAGGAGGCCAGTGACAGCGTCATTCCGGTGACACAGGTCTCAGCCTCAACCGTGACGAAATAGCCCACCCCACCGTCGTACCACTCAGCCCTTTCGAAGAGCCGATCCATTCCTCGCCGGGCCGCCGGATGAGACGTGTCCAACCCCAGGTAGTGCAGCAGACGCAATGTGTAGGTGGTTGAGATCCACTTGGGTCCGTAATGCCCTCCGCCCCACTTGCCGTCGGGATCCTGCAATGCCAGGAGCTTGGCTCCCCAACCGGTCGTTGCGACGAGAGAGCGTTCCGTCTCGACGTCCTCCGACGTTGCCGGGGTCAAATCACGCAGCACCTGCCATCGTATGGAGGGGTCGCCTTCCAACAACCAAGCCAAGACGTCCAAGTTTGGGCGGTTGCTCAGCGGGGGAGGAGGCCGTTGAGAAGCTGGGGGACGACTTTGTCGGCTGTCTCCTGGGCGTCGAGGGTGCCATTCATGATTAGTGCCTTCATCGATACCATGTGGAGGGCGCCCATGATCGCGTCGGCGGCAACCTCGGGGTCGGTGAAACTCAGTTCTCCTGCGTCCCTGCCCTCGGTGAGCACGTCTCGGAAGGGTGCCATCACCGAGCGGTCCACGTTCACCATGAACGCGGCGTGGTCCTCACTCGCCTTTAGAGCGCTGGGTAGCTCGAGACACATCTTCGGGTATTCGGCGAAGGATGTGATGACGGCGGTCATCACTGCGACGAGACGCGTGGCGGTGCTTCCTTCGGAGGCGGCGGCCTTCTGGATCGCGATCCGGGTTCGATCCATCAGATCATTCAGATAGAAGTCAAGCAGGTCTTCCTTCCCCGAGAAGTAGTAGTAGAGCGTCGCTCTCGGGATATCGGCCATCCGGGCCACTTCGTCGACACTGACCTCGAACCCGGATCCTTCCGGTATCTGATTCGAGGCCTCGAGCAGTTTGGCGGCCAGATCCTCAGGCAGCTTCTTCATTTTCAAGCCTTCCTTCTCACCCACACCAAGGATACAACAGAGAACCCTTCAGACTTAATTCCAAATACGAGAATAGACAACTGTTCAGGAGGTTTAGACTCTTGTCTGGACTGCGCCGATGCTTCGACTTTCTGCGATTCGGTCACCGCAGGCAAGGGCACAAGGGCCCAGATCAGAGTGCCATAGGTCCGTGGGGAAACGAGGATATGCCCCGCGGAGGCATCTCTCGAAAACGGCGGAGTATTGGTGCGCCTCGTCGTGTTGATGTGAACACGACAGCACGACGAGAAGAGGAGCTTCCCATGAGTCCGACCGGTATCGCGAGGTTGCTCGTCGTTGCGAACGTCGTGGTCCTCACCATCGGGTCCATCGACGCGGGGATAAGTGGTGAGTGGGATCTGTTCGTCATATTCGCAATAGGTCTCGTTCTAAGCCTCGCTCTTCTCTTTCGCCTCGAATCCCGGCGTCCTTCGATACCCATCCGACGCGATCTGGTGGCATGGCTCCGCGATCGAGCTTCGCTTTCAGGTGAGCCACTCACGACCGTGACCGATAGGGCGATCGCAACATTCGCTGATCGCTACGGGGTCGTATCCGACGTTGAAGAAGCACGTCAGTGACGGACGCCACCTGCATCCTGGACGGTACCGAGGTCGAGGCGGGCACTGTTGGCGGAAAGGGGTTTGCCCTCAACCGGCTGATCGGGATAGGGGCGACGGTTCCACCGACGGGTGCGATCGCCACCGACGGCTACCGCTGGTTTGTGGATGAGTCAGGTCTGAAGGGTTTCATCGACGATTTGGTGAAGGAGGGTCCTCCGGATCGAGCCGATCTCGACAAGGCGACGGAGCGGGTTGACGCGGCGTTTCTCGAGGCTGTGATGCCTGAGGCTCTGGCCACGGAGATTCGCCAGCTTGCGGCTGATGTCGGTGGCGGCGCGCTTCTCGCGGTCCGGTCATCAGCGACAGCCGAAGACATGGAGGCAGCGTCTTTCGCCGGCCAGTACCGGTCGTATCTGGAGATTGGTGATGACGACGCCCTTCTCCGCGCAGTGAGACTGGTGTGGGCATCGCTTTGGCTTCCTGCACCCCGGGCTTCTCGAGCCCATTCCGGAGTATCCGAAGAGGATCTTGCCATGTCGGTCGTGATCATGCGT
>JAUXMQ010000236.1 GCA_030623125.1 Acidimicrobiia bacterium | reverse complement strand
TCAACCGGCCACCGCCACAAAGCTGAGGCTGAGGATGACTTCGTCGCCGACGTCGGCGATCCCGGGGAGGTTTGGGATCCCAATGCCAAAGTCTGAGCGCAGCACGATTGTTGTCACCGAGCCCTCAATGGTTGACCCATCTGAGAGGGTCACCTCGACATCGAAGACAACCTCGTTGGTGACACCCTTGATCGTGAGGTCTCCTTTGAGGCTGAAACTCAACACGTCCCCCGGCTGGGCGCTGCCGCTCAGCCCCGTCGCAGAGTCGACGTCGAGGGTGATCAGCTCGAACTGGTCGGTGGCCGAGTTGAGGATGATCGGGCCTCTGATCGCCCGGTCGCGTCTCTCGGAGTCGGTTCTGAAGGTTCTCGCATTGACGACGATCTGGGAGAGCTGGACCGTAGTCAGGTCGGCCAGGTCAACCTGAACCTGACCGACCACCTGATCCGTCTGGCCGAACACACGGTTCGGAGACCCGCGGAGAATCTCGTCGATCTCGAAACCGGCAACACTTCGCGACCGGTCGATCGCAAAAGTCCTCGAGGTGCCGGCTGCCTCTGTAGTGGTAGCGCCGGCAATGGTCGGAGTAGTCAGTTCGGTTGACGGCTCACCCGATCCACCCGCAAACCAGACCCATGCCAGAACCGACCCGGCGAAGGCGAGGGCAAACGCAACGATCCATCCGACCACTGAGCGATTCATGTGACCACCTGTCGAATATCCTGGCTCAGAGAGGTCAACCTGCTGTAAAGCTCAGACGAGTTTGCTGCCCAGATAATCCACGAGCCTGTCCATCGAGACCCGGTCTTGAGCCATCGTGTCACGGTCTCTGACGGTGGCCGCCTGATCCTCGAGCGACTCGAAGTCGATCGTCACACAATACGGGGTGCCGATCTCGTCCTGTCGTCGATAACGACGACCGATCGATTGGGTGACGTCCAACTCGATCATCCATCTCTTGCGCAACTCGGCGGCCACCATCTCGGCTGGTTCTATCAGCTCGGGCTTCTTCGACAGCGGAAGAACGGCCACCTTGTAGGGAGCGAGCCGGTGATGAAGTTTCATCACCACCCGGGTCTCGTCGTTGACCGTCTCCTCGGTGTAACCGTCGATGAGAAAGGCGAATGTGGTCCTGGTGGCCCCGGCGGCAGGTTCGATCACGTATGGGAAGAACCGGTCGTTGCTCTCCTGATCGAAATAGCGGAGATCCTCACCGGAATGCTCACTGTGCTGTTTGAGGTCGAAGTCGGTGCGATTGGCGATTCCCTCCAGCTCATCCCACCCCCACGGAAACAGATACTCGATGTCTGCGGTGCTCGATGAATAATGGCTGAGCTCGTCAGTCTCGTGATGACGAAGTCTCAGGTTGTCCGGGGCCATCCCCAGATCGGTGTACCACCGGTATCGGAGGTCGAGCCAGTACTGAAACCATTCTTCGTCCTCACCGGGGCGACAGAAGAACTCCATTTCCATCTGGTCGAACTCGCGGGTCCGAAACACAAATTGACCTGGCGTGATCTCGTTGCGGAAGGACTTGCCGATCTGGGCGATCCCGAACGGCAGCTTGAGACGGTTGGTGCGTCTCACGTTCTCGAAGTTGATGAAGATTCCCTGCGCGGTCTCCGGGCGCAGATAAACCATGTTGTCCTCCGAGTCGACAGGCCCCGTGTGGGTACGGAACATCAGGTTGAACTGTCGTGGCTCGGTGAACTCGCCGGTCTTGCCGCAGGTGGGGCACTTGTCGGGGTCGTCGAGTTTGTCGAGGCGGTGACGGCTGTTGCAGTTGCGACATTCGACCATCGGGTCGGTGAAGACCTCCTCGTGACCCGAGGCCTGCCACACCTGCCGCGCCTGGATAACTGCGGAATCGAGTCCCACTATGTCGGAACGCTCCTGGACCATCGACCGCCACCATTCGGCTTTGACGTTGTTCAGGAGCTCCACGCCCAGCGGCCCGTAGTCGTAGGCAGACCTGAGTCCGCCATAGATCTCAGAGGACTGAAAGACAAAACCTCGCTTCTTGGCGAGGTTGGAGATGGTGTCGAGAGTTACTTCTGTCATGTGTCTTCTGAACGGTGGCCTAGTGTCGCTTCATAGTCAATCTGGCCTGTCATCTGCCCCACCGAATCTCCGGTCTCTCGACTGATATTCGATCACGGCATCGAGAAGCGCATGACGGTCGAAGTCCGGCCACAGGATGCCGGGGAAATAGAACTCGGCGTATGCCGACTGCCACAGCAGGAAATTGGAGAGACGGTGCTCGCCCGACGATCGGATGATGAGATCGACGTCCGGCATCTCAGGGATGTAGAGAGCGCCTCGGAAGGCGTCCTCGTCGATGTCGTCGACCCGAAGGTCACCCGATACTGCCCGTGAGGCAAGGATTCGGGCGCCTTCGACGATCTCTCTTCTGGCTCCGTAGTTGAAAGCAAACACGAGATTCAACACTTCGTTCTCTTTCGTTTTCTCCTCGGCGTCGGCCATGTGCTCCCGATTCCGATCGGGGATGCGCGGGTCTTCCATGTAGCCGGCGAACCTCATGCGGACACCTTGGGCGTTGAGGTCGTCACGACGTCGCAGCAGAAGGTCCTCGTTGAACCACATGAGGAACTCGACCTCATCGTCGGACCTCGACCAGTTCTCGGTGGAGAACGTGAAGGCTGTCAGCCATTTGATGCCTATCTCGACCGCTCCTTCCACCGTGTCGAACAGCGCCTCCTCACCGGCGAGGTGCCCGGCCGTCCTGGGAAGCCCGCGGGCGTTGGCCCATCTGCCATGACCGTCGAGGATGAGGCCGATATGGGCCGGTATGAGACTCGGATCGAGCACGCTTGTGTCTAGTGGTCTGTCCACTTCCGTCATTCCATGACCGCCAGGGAGACCAGTTTGCGATCCAGGTGGTATTCGACGAAGCGGCGAGCAATTCC
>JAUXMQ010000129.1 GCA_030623125.1 Acidimicrobiia bacterium | reverse complement strand
TGTTTTCAAGCCGCACGAGATCAGTGTCGAGGGGATCTTTGGCGCACTTCACAACGTTGTTTGGACCAGCGAAGGACCATGTGACGTCGAGGGATTCACCGACACACGGGCAAGGCTGATCGCCGGCGGACGGAGACCTGCGGTGTCGGCCGTGGACAAGTTCCCGCGGATGACAGACTATGTCATCCCGTCGGGCGTCCGGGTGGCCGACGCAGACCGGGTCCGGCTTGGCGCCTATCTCGGCGAGGGCACGACCGTCATGCATGAGGGGTTCGTCAATTTCAACGCTGGAACACTTGGCACGTCGATGGTCGAGGGCCGTATCAGCTCCGGCGTCGTGGTGGGACATGGCACCGACGTGGGAGGCAGTGCCTCGATAATGGGCACTCTTTCCGGGGGAGGCAACGAGGTCATCCGCATCGGTGAGAACTGCCTGCTCGGCGCCAACTCGGGGATCGGGATTTCGCTCGGAGACAACTGTGTGGTCGAGGCCGGCCTCTATGTCACGGCCGGAACGGTCATCACACTTCCCGATGCCACAACGGCCAAGGGCCGTGAGATGTCGGGCATCGACAATATGTTGTTCCGGAGGAACTCGGTGACCGGAACTGTCGAGGCCCTTCCCCGGTTGGGCTCGTGGGGCGGTCTCAACGACGCACTGCACCACAACTAGCGGTGCACTGGTAGCAAACCGCCGGGTCACGGCTACGGTCACCGCGCATGCCGTATCGTCTGATCTACATCGGTCTCGGTCTGACTGCAATCGCCGCAATCGCACTCGGAATCGCCTTCTCCACGGAAGGTGAAGCCATTGATCTTCCGCGACCGCTCGAATCGGTGTCACCCCAGCCGGGCGACCTGGTCCCACCCCAGACCATCCTGGAGATCGACCTCGAGGTGGGTTATGACGCCGAGATACACGTTGACGGCTGGCCGCTCGCGGACGTGACCTTCATCGAAGGCACCGGTGTCTACCGCTGGGCTCCAAGTGCTTCAAATCCGAATGTTCAGGAGTGGACACCGGGAAAGCACACCGTGCGGGTCGTATGGGACACCTACGCAGGGCTTCCCGACCCCGGTTCCTTCGAATGGTCCTTTCGAATCGGCTAAGTCAGAGCCGACAGCCCTTTTTCCAACAACTCCCTGAAACCCGCATCGTCGATTATCGGAACACCGAGCTCTTCGGCTCTCCGCTTCTTGGACGCACCCGGCGAATCTCCCACGACCAGGGCCGTCGTCCGACTCGACACCGAACCGGTCGCTTTTCCCCCTCGGTCCTCAATGGCCATCTTGGCCTCCTCCCTCGTGAAGCCCTTGACTGATCCCGACACGACGAAGACGCCCCCGGCGAGCAGACCGGAATCCGCATGATCTTCGACTTCATCGACCAGACGCACCCCGGCGGCGCCAAGCTTGCTGACAAGGTTGCGATTGACAGGATCTGTGGACCAGGCTCGCACCTCGGCAGCGATCACCGGACCGATGCCCTCGGTTTCGGCGATCTCCTCCTCCGTGGCATCCATCAACGCAGCAAGTCCACCGAAGACGCTTGCCAGCTTCCTTGACACGGTTCCGCCGACGTGTCTGATCCCGAGTGCAGTCAGCAGCCGGGCAACCGGGCGCTCCTTGGCGGCATCTATTGCCTTCTCGAGGTTGTTGACCGAGATCTCCCCCCAGCCCTCGTAGCCGAGGAGTCGCTCGACATCGAAGCTGAATATGTCGGCAGGGTCGGAGATCAGACCCTCCTCGAGGAGCAGGTCGACGGTCTTGTACCCCATGTGCTCGATGTCCATACCACCCCTGCCGGCAAAGTGGAACAGCCATTCTCGGACCCGGGACGGGCACTCGAAGCCACCGGTGCACCGGGCTACCGCCTCGTCTTCCAGACGAACGATCGGGTTGCCACAGAACGGGCAATTCTCCGGCATTGTCCATCTCTTCTCTCTGCCGGTCCGTGCCGAGACCACCGGGCCGACCACCTCGGGAATGACGTCGCCGGCGCGGCGAACGATGACCCGGTCGCCGATTCGCACATCTTTGAGTGCGACCTGGTCCTGATTGTGCAGTGTCGCCATGGCAACGTTTGCCCCGCCCACAAACACCGGCTCCAGAACGGCAAACGGGGTGGCCGCCCCGGTGCGGCCGATGTTGATCCAGATGTCCTTGAGGATCGTCACTTGCTCCTCGGGTGGGAACTTGTATGCGATCGCCCATCTGGGCGCCTTGGCAGTGAAACCGAGGTCTGCCTGATCGGCCAGCGAATTGGCCTTGATGACAACGCCATCGGTCTGATACGGCATGTCGTGACGTCCTCGTTCGGCCGCCTCTGTGTACCTGAACACCTCGTCGATGGTGCCCATCGACCGACTCGCCGGATTGATGCGAAAACCGAGCGACTGCATGTAGTCGAGTGTTTCCCAATGAGAGTCGAACTCCGGACCATCTTCGACCAGTCCCAACTGGTAGACCCAGACGGCGAGATTCCGTCTGGCGGTCATCCCCGGATCCTTCTGTCTCACCGACCCGGCCGCGGCATTCCTGGCGTTGGCGAACAACGGCTTTTCCTCTGCCGCCTGTTGCCTATTGAGCTCATCGAAGGCCTCATAGGGCATATAGACCTCGCCGCGCACCTCGAGGACGGACGGATGATCATCACCACGAAGACGCAGGGGGATCGACTGGATGGTCCTCAGATTCGCGGTGATGTCCTCTCCTGTCATGCCGTCCCCGCGGGTGGCTCCGGTATCGAGAACACCGTCGCGATAGACCAATACAACGGCCAAGCCATCGATCTTCAGCTCGCAGACGTACGAACTCGGCGGCCTGCCCAGTTGGCGCTCCATCCGCTGCTCCCAGCCATCGAGATCCTCCCGTGACTCGGCGTTGTCGAGCGAGAACAGCGGCGCCAGGTGCTGGACCGACCGAAACAGGTCGCCTATTGGGGTACCGACACGCTGTGTCGGGCTGTCCGGGGTCACCAGATCGGGGTGGGACTCCTCGAGATCCTGAAGCTCGGAGACCAATGCGTCATACTCCGCATCAGAGATGGAGGGGGCGTCCAGGATGTAGTAGCGGTGGGCATGCTCTCTGATCGAGGTGCGCAGCTCCTCTATGCGCTTGTCGGGCGTCGACATCGTTCTCGCGACGTTACCGACGAGGTGTCACAGATTGGTGCTGGCGATGAGCGCCCCGCCAAGCACCTCGTCACCGTCGTAGAAGGCAACGGTCTGTCCGGGTGCTATTGCCGGCTGTGGCTCCTCGAACATCAAGGTCGAGCCGGTCAGCGAGGCCGCCACCGGATCGCCGTGGGCCCGGTACTGCGCCATCAGCTCGCCGGTTCCGCCGACACCATCGGTCCAGGTGACGTCGGAGAGCTCCACGCCGGAGACAAGTAGGTCGTCACGGCTTCCCAAAACCACGGTTGCCGACTCCGAATCGATCCGAACGACAAATCGCGGCTCCCCGACCGCCACCCCGAGACCACGTCTCTGGCCAACGGTGAAACCGACGATTCCGTCATGGCTGCCCATCTCATTACCGGCAGTGTCGACCAGGGGTCCAGGGTGGAACACATCAGGAGCAATCTCCTCGAGAAACCCCCGGTAGTCGCCATCGCCGACAAAACAGATGTCCATCGACTCCGGCTTGTGGGCGCTGCGCATGCCCATGCCCGCCGCAATTCGGCGAACATCTCTCTTTACGAGATCGCCGACCGGAAAACGCGTCGAGGACAGCTCGACCTGGGTCAACATCGACAGGACATAGGACTGATCCTTCGCCTTGTCGGCGCCGCGCAGAAGATGCCAGACCCCATCTATCTCCTTGCTTCGGGCATGGTGTCCCGTCACCAGAACCTCACAATCGAAATCGCCGAGCCGCTTGAGAAGATGGTCGAATTTGACTGTCCGGTTGCACTCGATGCATGGGTTTGGGGTCAGACCCGACGCGTAATCGTGGACAAAGCGGTCAACCACTCCATCTCTGAAATCATCGACGTAGTCAAGGACGTAGTAGGGAATCCTCAGTTCTGCCGCGACACGACGGGCATCTTCTGCGTCCGAGACGGTGCAGCAACCGGCTGTGGGTGCTTGCCCATCGCGACCTGACCAGAGTTTCAAAGTCACCCCGATCACATCATGGCCTTGGTCCTTCATCAGGGCTGCGGCCACCGACGAGTCCACCCCACCCGACATGGCGGCAAGGACCTTCATCGCAGCTTCTCCACCAGTTCCACGATGATGTCGGCTGCCTCGATGGACTCGTCCATCGTCGACGTCCATCCGAATGAGAATCGAAGGCTTTCCCGTGCCCGGGCGGGAGTCAACCCCATTGCCTCGAGGACGTGTGACACGGTCGCCGCCCCCGATTGGCAGGCCGACCCGGCCGAGGCCGCCACGCCGCGCTGATCGAGTCTCATGAGCAGAGTCTCATTACGGATCCCGGGGATCCTCATGTTGAGATGATGAGACGACCGCCCGACACGCGGCGTGTTGTTCACAACATCATCTATGCCGGCGCCGAGTCTCTTCTCGAAGTCGTCTCGGATCTGGCTGATTTGTGACCGAAACCTCTCGCGATCAGCCACAGCCAGCTCCATTGCACGGGCGAGACCGACCGCGCCGGCTACATCGTGAGTTCCGGACCGGCGCCCAAGTTCCTGACCTCCGCCGTGGAGAACAGGCTC
>JAUXMQ010000219.1 GCA_030623125.1 Acidimicrobiia bacterium | reverse complement strand
GGCGGAAGAGGGCGAGGAGATTCCCCAGGGACAAACAGAACAGAGGAGCGACGATGCTGCTCCATAACGCCGAGCGCCGCCTTCGGTCATGTCGATAGCCGGCATCTGGAAGGACCTGCTGTCGGAGACCGATCGCAAGGTGATCGAGAACGCCGGCTATGGCAAAGCCCGGGGTCTGGGAGACTCCCCGCTCCTCACGGTCATCGACTGCCAGAACAACTACATCGGAGCCGATGAGCCCATCCTCGACCAGCAGGATCGATGGCCGGCCGGAGGGGGAGCCGATGCGTGGGCGGCCGTCCGGGTCGCCAAAACTCTCCTCGACGAGGCAAGAGGGGCCGACGTCCCCGTCCTTTACACCCGCAATGTACAGAAGCGAACGGTGCGCTTCGATTCGTTCGCCGGGAAGTCGACCTGGGACAAGGCGGCAACCCTCGACGGCACCGAGGGAAGCCAGATCGTCACCGAGATTGCGCCACACGACGATGACCTGGTCCTGGACAAGAGCTATGCGAGCGCATTTTTCGGAACCCCGCTTGTGACCTACCTCGTTGGGCTCGGGGTAGACACTCTGCTCATCTGCGGGGTGTCAACAAGCGGATGTGTGCGGGCCACCGCTGTCGACGCCGTAACACGCGGCTTCAGGGTGGCCGTCGTGGCAGACGCAGTCGCCGATCGCATCGTCGCTTCACATAAGATTGCCCTTCTCGACATGTGGATGAAGTACACCGACGTCATCGATTCGGAGACGGCAAAGGCGTACATCCACTCGTTCGCCGGCCGATGACCGACCTGGCCATCGTCAATGGCACGGTTGTCATCCCGGGCTCCGATCCAGCTCAGATGGACGTGGCAATAACAGGCGGAGTCATAAGCGGGTTGGTTGAACAGGGCTCGATCACCGGTGCCAGTCATGTCGTCGACGCAACCGGATTACACGTATTACCGGGAGCGATCGACCCCCACATCCACTTGGGTGGCTATCAACCGCTGGGAACCGACACCGAACCGGGCACGCGACTCGCTGCTCTGGGTGGTGTCACCACTCTCGTGAACTACTTCAAGGCCACGGGCTCCTATCTAGATCTAGTACCGGAGTACATCAAGACCTTCGAAAGGGACTCTCATATAGACGCAGCGTTCCACCTGCAACTTCTGACCGAACCTCATCTCCTCGAGCTAGAAACGACCACCCGCCGTTTCGGAATCACTTCTTACAAGATCAACCTCGCCTGGAAGGGTCGCGAGAAGGCAGTGTTCGACAGTGACCGGCCGGTCGACAACGGCTGGGTGTGGTCTGTCATGGAGGCAATGAAGGAGATCGCCCCCGACAAGATGGTTCTCAACGTTCATTGTGAGAACCAAGAGCTGAAGAATGAGGCCAAACGTCGGATCAGCGATGAGATGAGCCCTGATTTGGAGTTCTACGAGAGGCTTGCCCCTGATTTCAGTGAAACCGACAGTGTGCTGTCGATGATGCTTCTCGCCAGAGTCACGGGTGTCACCACCTACTTGGTGCATCTCAGTTCCGATCTCACGATGCAAGCCCTCGAATTGCCGTGGGCCGAGTCTGATCATCTGTTTGGCGAGACCTGCCCGCACTACCTGATGCACACAACCGATTCCGCAGCGGAACTCGAGCTGACAGTCAGTCCGCCAGTGCGTCACAAAGAGGATCAGGATGCCCTATGGGAAGCTCTGGCAGACGGACGTCTGGACACCGTGGGAAGCGATTCCAACCCGATTCTCCGTGATACCAAAATGGGCAACGGTGAATTCTGGTCGGTCAAACCCGGATTTGACTCCGTAGGCTTGATTGTTCCCAGTCTTCTCGATGGTGGATACCACCGAAGAGGAATCGGCCTCGGACGAATCGCTGAGATCATGGCGGAGTCACCCGCCAAGATCTTCGGGCTCTACCCCCAAAAAGGCACCATCGCATCCGGCTCCGACGCCGACCTGATCCTTGTCGACCTGGACAAAGAGTCGACCGTGGGCCAGGAAGCGACGGCGGAGCACTCGGATTTCTCTGTGTTCGCCGGCATGACTCTCCGCGGCTGGCCAGTGGCCACCATTTCACGGGGCGAACTCATTGCCCAGGATGGCCACATGTTGTCCGAGCCGGGTCGCGGGCGATACTTGCGCCGAGAGACCTGAGCCAACCCCATGGGCATGACCCTGGCCGAGAAGATCATCGCCCGTGCGGCCGGCGTGATAAAAGTGTCTCCAGACGAGATCCACTGGGTCGATGTCGACCTGGCAATGATCCACGATTCGGGTGGTCCTCGCCGTATCTGGCCGATGCTGGACGAACTAGGTGTTCGGGTGTGGGATCCGGACCGGGTGATTCTCGTGGCCGATCACTACGTACCAGCCCAAGATGCCAACGCCGCCAAGATACTGCAGACGACTCGGGCCTTCGCAACCGAATTTGGGATCAGCACTTTCTATGAAGCCGAGGGGATAGCCCACACACTGGTTGTCGAAAAGGGTCACCTCAGACCAGGCATGCTCTATGTCGGCGGCGACTCCCACACCTGCACCGGTGGCGTGCTCGGATGTCTGGCTCTTGGCATGGGTTCGACAGATCTCCTCGGAGTTCTGGCTACCGGCCGCACTTGGCTTCGAGTTCCTCACACCATCCGTGTCAATATCGACGGTTCCTTGGGGAAAGGCGTAACGGCGAAGGATTTCATGCTCACCATGATCGGCGAGAGAGGTATGGCCGGGGCGGTCTACCGGGTGCTCGAGTTCATCGGATCCGGCGTCGCAGCTATGTCGGTGGATGAGCGAAGCGTGCTCACCAACATGTGCGCCGAAATTGGTGCCAAGACGGGTGTAATCGCTTCCGACGAAACCACGATCAGCCACTTCAAAGACCTCGGGGTGCAGGTCGACGAAGGACCCTCATCAGACAGTGACGCTGAATACCTCCAAAGTTGGCCCTTCGACGCCTCTGAGATGGTCCCCGTGGTAGCACGACCGCATCGTCACGATGACGTGGTGCCGGCAGCCGACGTTCTCAACACTCCAATCGGCAGGGCATACAT
>JAUXMQ010000215.1 GCA_030623125.1 Acidimicrobiia bacterium | reverse complement strand
TACTGCTGGTGTTACGGAAAGAGGTCGAAGTGGCGACGGCGCAGATGCGTATCCGCAAGCAAGTGGAAGACAGTATACAGACTCGTCAACGCGACTATTTTCTCAAAGAACAGCTCAAGGCGATTCAACGCGCCAACACCGAAGGGCACCTGGAGGCTGAAAAGCTCCGCGCACTCGCTGATACCGCCCGGCGACGACTCCAACATCCCACCCCCGAGCTGATGGCTTCGGTCTTCGACGTCCTGCAAATAGACCTTCATCGGGTCAACGGGAACCACTTCGAAGGCACAGCAACCCTCCCGATACCGACTAAAGACAGCTGGCTCGACATCCTTCCTGAGGCCGGCGAGGTTCACACAAAGGTGCCTCGGGACCTCTCACCTCACCAACGATGATCCGATCGGGACGGAGTCGAAGCGCCGACCGGAGCAAGGATCGGATGGTGATCTCACCCGCTCCCTCCGCATTGGGAGGACGAGCTTCGAGTCGTACGACGTGGCCGGGGAGAGCCAGTTCGGCAGCATCCTCAATGGTCACCACACGTTCTGAGGCGGGAATGACGGCGGCGAGAAGATTGAGAAGTGTCGTCTTTCCAGCCCCGGTTCCACCTGAGATGACGATGGTGCGACGGTCGCGAACCGCATCAACCAGGACGGACACCTCCTCTTCTGTGGCCGAGCCTGCCGACACGAGGTCGTCGAGAGACTGGATCCTCTGGGTGAAGCGACGTATCGCCACCAGTGGAACATCGACTGAGGCGGGGGGCAGCATGGCATGGAGCCGGCTGCCATCTGGCAGACGGGCATCGACCATCGGAGCCGATCGATCGATACGAAGGCCCAGCGGGGCGATCGACCGTTCCACCATCGCGATCAGCTCCTCGGCAGACGAGAAACGAACTTCCGTCAGCTCGAGGTCACCACCACGATCGACCCACACTTCGTCAGGGCCGTTCACCAGAACATCCGTCGTCTCGGGATCGTCCAGAAGAGACTGAATTGGCCCCAGGCCGAGCACGGAACTGACAATCGGGTCCACCGACTCGTCGGCTCGCCATGGCGACTCCGATCGCAACAGCCATCGAGCTTCCGCCTCGACGGTCTCAGGAGCGAGCCTGACGTTACCGGCAGCAATAGCCCGACTGACACGATCGATCACGCCCACGGCAGACTCCAGACCTGTCGCCAGGCGTCTATCCATCTGCTTCTCGAGGGCATACGGCCGGCAAGCAACTGGCGGGTTGTCCTGGCCCGGAGTCGGGGAAGGACCGGGCCCGGGCCTGGAGGCCGGGTTCCGGATGCGACCGGTTGCCACACCGCGGCCCCCCGGTCGGAGGGAGCCAGCCAGCCCGGATACAAAGGCTCGACCGGCACCGTCGAACCGGGCCACCCCTCTCCGGAGACCCGCACCACCACAGCGGGCCATCGGGCTGCCAATTGCTCGATGATCGCAATGGCATCGACGGCCGGGATCGGTCCACCCGCGATAACCGCAACACCCTGACGACCCGGACTCAGCTCATCGAGCCTGGGGCCTTCTCCAGCCACGTCGGCAAGAGTCCGACCCGAAGCGAAACGCAGTCCTCCGGCCATGTCGATGACCAGAGATGTTCCAACCGAGGCCGCAAGCCCCAGTGGCCCCGCCACGGAAAGCACCGGATCCGGCGAACTAACCGCGAGGACCCCGAATCTCCCCATCCCTCCCATGTCCCAAACATATGGGCGGCGCGCGCCTGATACAAGACCCTTGTTAACTTGAGCATGTGTCCGAAGCAGCCTTCTTTGACCTCGACAAGACGATCATCGCCAAGTCGTCGACACTCGCCTTCACGAAGCCGATGTTCAAGGCCGGCCTGCTCAGCGGGTCGGCCCTTGCCAAAGCAGGGATAGCCCAGGTCTACTACCAGGCGTTCGGAGCCGACCACGATCAGTTGCAGCGGATCAAGGAGGAGCTATCCAGCCTGACCGAAGGATGGGACCACGCCGAAGTGGAGGCCCTTGTCGCCGAAACGGTCAATGAGGTGGTGGCCCCGCTGGTCTATGCCGAAGCGCTGGCGATCATCGACGACCACAGGCGTGAAGGGCGCAAAGTGGTTGTCATCTCGGCCAGCCCCGAGGAGATCGTGCGTCCCCTCTGCCACTACCTGGGTATTGAAGATGTCATTGCCACCACGTCGGAGATAGACGAGGAAGGCAGATACACAGGGAGAATCGAGAGGTATGCCTACGGGCAAGTGAAGGCCGACGCCATGGCCGAGATGGCTGCCGCCGAAGATATCGACCTGAAAGAAAGTTACGCCTACTCGGATTCGGTCACCGATCTGCCAATGCTCGACATCGTGGGCCACCCGGTTGTGGTCAACCCGGACTCCGAGCTTGCAGCTATTGCCGAGGAGCGCGGCTGGGAGGTCCGAAACTTCGAGTCGGCGGTCACTCTGCGAGACAAGCTGGCCTCCAAGGCAGTCCCCGGTGCCGCCGTGGTAACCGGGATTGCCGCCGTTCTCGCCTACTGGGCGCTCAAAGGTCGCAAGGCCTGACCCTGGGGTCAGAGCTGCATCGTCTCCTTCAAGTAGGAGGCGCCTCTCTCCATGAGTGCCGCAAAGCCGGCGGCATCCTCTGAGTCGACCAGGGATCGCAGTCGCTCCACCGCTTCGGACAGCGCCGAGAGTGACTCGCCTCCATACTCGTTCAGCGACTGGATCTCGAAGTAGAGGTGAGGGTTCTCACCCGCGACCTGGGTGGCCACAGCAAGCTGTTTGTCGAAAGTGGTGCTGGAGAGGTCGGCCAGCCGTCCAGCTTTCTCGCCGCTCTCGGCAAGGGCAGCGAGAAAGACGATATTCAGGGCGTGCGACAGGCCCAGGATGTAGGCAATGAGACGGTCATGGGAGTCGAGATCCATCTCGACCATCGAAGCCATGGTCGAGGCGAAGAGCTCGCCGGCTTCTGCCGTGGCTTCGGGGACACCCACATCAACCAGAACCACATGACGGCCGGAGAGAAGATCGGTCTCGGGGCCAAACATCGGATGAACCGACGTGACCCGGACGCCGGTGCGAGCCAGACGAAACAGACCCGACCGGAGAGGCGTTTTCAGCGACCCGATG